>DAOWNY010000079.1 GCA_030642325.1 Deltaproteobacteria bacterium | reverse complement strand
TCATTTTGGCTAATAGCTGACTGCTAAAGGCTAACCGCTCAATTCAGGTTATAATATTATTTTTTGGTTCCTTCCCATTTTTTACCGGGCCAGTAATTTTAGCCCCATATCAATCCTCTTTAGCACTGCTTCCTTTTCCATAAGAGGAAAAATTTTTTCCATTTCGGGCCCCTTGGTCCTTCCTGTCAAAACGACTCTGACCGGCATGAAAAGGCTTTTACCTTTAAGTTTTGTTTTCTTCTTTATCCGTAACATTATATTCCGGTAACTTTCCTCGGGAATGTCCTGCTCAATATTTATTTCTTGCTTGAGTAATTCAAGTAAATTCAAAACCCCCTCATTCTTTAAAACCTCAACCGCGTCTGGTCCAAATTCCGATTCTTCCTGAAAAAATATTCCTACTTCTTCGCCAATCTGATCAAGGGTCCTCAGTCTTTCCCGGGTTAAATCCACCACGTCGGTTAACCATCCGATTTTTTTATCGGTTGTATGATATCCGGCTTTTTCGATAAATGGAATAATCAATCCGGTAAGTTCATTCAACTCCAATCTATTAATGTGGGCCTTATTCATCCATTTCAATTTCTCAAAATCGAATATCGCCGCACTTTTGCCCACCTGTTCAATTGAAAACCTGTCAACGATCTCTTCCGGAGAAAAAATCTCACCCCCTTCTCCCAGGGCACCACCTAAAAATGATAGGTAATTTACCACGGCATCGGACAAAAACCCGCTGTTTTTAAACTGCTCCACCGAAGTAACCCCGTGCCTTTTACTCAATTTGGTTTTATCCGGTCCCAAAATTAGGGAGTGATGAAGAAACTGTGGCAGAGCAAAATTGAATGCCCGGTAAAGTAAAATCTGGCGGGGGGTATTGGAAAGATGATCTTCCCCCCGGATAACGTGGGAAATTTTCATTAAAAAATCGTCGATTACCACGGCAAAATTATAGGCCGCAGTCCCGTCAGATCGTATAATGATAAAATCACCGATCGTATCACTCTCAAAAACAATCTCTCCCCTTAAAGAATCATTAACCACTACCCGTCCTTCTCTAACCTCAAACCGGATGGTGGGAATTCTTCCCTCATTTTCAAACCTGGTCCTCTCTTTTCTGGTAAGTTCCCGGCACCGTCCATCATATTTCGGCATCTTTCCCCGGGCTAAACAGGACTTTCTGGTCTCCTCCAATTCTTCAGGAAGGCAATAACATCGATATGCCAGTTGATCATCCAAAAGTTTTTCGGCATAATCACGATAAATTCCCCATCTCTCCGATTGACGGTAGGGGCCGTAATCTCCGTCCACTCCCGGTCCCTCGTCCCAATTGATTCCCAGCCATTTAAGGCTTTTTAGAACAATTTGCTCGGATTCCCTGGTCGATCTTTCTCTATCGGTATCCTCAATCCGCAAAATAAATTTACCCCGGTTATGCCGGGCAAATAACCAGTTAAAAAGAGCGGTTCGGGCATTGCCAATATGTAAATAACCGGTTGGACTGGGAGCGAAACGCACCCGCACATCATTTTCCATCTAAAACTCCTGTCTTGGAACTTACGAGAACAACGCAGTGGGCAGCAATCCCTTCCTTTCTGCCCGTTGCCCCCAATCCTTCATTAGTGGTTGATTTCACGCTGATTCGGTTAATATCAATCGCCAGGGCATCGGCGATATTCTTTCTCATCTCCGGAATAAAATTCCTCAATTTTGGTTCTTCCGCTATGACGGTGGAGTCGATATTTCCTACTTCCGCCCCTTTACCGGCAAGGATGGTTCCTACTCTTTGTAGTAATTTTAAACTTGAGATCCCTCTGTATTTGGTATCACTATCCGGAAAAATTACTCCGATGTCACCATGTGCGGTCGAGCCCAACAGGGCGTCACAAACGGCATGGATCAATACGTCGGCATCGGAATGACCCAGTAAGCCTTTATTGTGAGGAATTTCTACCCCTCCCAGGATCAATTTTCTCCCTTCTACTAATCGATGCATATCATAACCGAACCCGACCCTCATCGCCTGAACCTCCGACATTATCATTATTTCCTATTTTATTTTGTAACCGTTCACGGTTACCGGTTTTTCAATGAAATGAATTTTATAAAGATAAAAAGCATGCTCGGTATGTGATCATTTTGGCTGATAGCTGACTGCTAAAGGCTAAGTGCTCAATTCAGGTCATAATTACATCTTAATCCTAAGTTTTTACCAATAGTTAACTGTAAACGGTTACAATAAAAATTACCGCTTTAAGTAAAGGTGTTCGTTCGAAAAATCTTCCTTTAAGACGGCAAATATCATTCGTCCGGCAGTTGTTTGAAGGACACTGGTAACCGAGATATTGACACTCTTTCCCAGGTGTTTAATTGCCTTCCCTACTACCACCATGGTGCCGTCATCCAGGTATGCGATGCCCTGTCCCCCTTCTTTACCCTCTTTTACGATGCTAACCTTAATAATTTCCCCGGGAAGGACCACCGGCCTTAGGGCGATTGCCAACTGATTTATATTTAATACCCGAACACCCTGAAGCTCCGCCACTTTGTTCAGATTGTAATCATTAGTAACAAGTTTTCCAAATATTTTCTTTGCCAGAGCCACCAATTTTGCATCCACCTCTTTAATCTTGGGAAAATCATCTTCAATTATTTGAACGTTTACATCAACTTGTTTCTGAATTTTTTTTAAGATATCCAGACCTCTTCTCCCCCGGGTACGCTTCATGGAATCAGAAGAGTCGGCAATCCGTTGTAATTCATGAAGAACAAATTGGGGAAGCATGACAGTTCCCTCAATAAATCCCGTTTTACAAAGATCGGCGATCCTGCCGTCAATAATCACACTGGTATCTAATATTTTTGGTTCTGCCGACTCCTCACTGCTACAGGTAAAAGATTTCCTCCCCGACAGGTCAAATTTTTTACCCCGCTTGATACCCTGCCCAAGACCTAAATACAGAAAACTGGCATTTAGTATAACATAAATAAATAGATCCAACCTTTTACTTTGCACTAACTCCGGTAAAAGTATAAACAAAAACAGATTAGCAATTATCAGGCCGGCCATTGCGCCCAAACCCGCTCCAATCAGGGTTCCAAGAGAACACTTGGCCGCTTTTTGTTCCAGGATAATGACCATAAAAGCAAGGATGACCCCCAAACCTGCTCCAAAAACGGCAAAATAGCCGGAATCAAATCTATCCAGAGCTATCAAATAACCAATGATACAAAAAAATACAATAAAAACAATTTGCAATGATATTTTAACCAACTGTTCTCCTTTTCCTTAGATTTTTTTAAAAAGAGGGGGGATAAAAAGGTAGGATTTTAGGGAGGGCTGTATTTAATGGAGCACCAATAGGGTAATCGTAACTTGACGTAATTAAATTACCTTTAGACGATTATCATGGGTCTTTTGAAAGTCGGAACAAAAAAGTGAAGCCAAAAACATTTAGTCGGATAGTTTAAGCTGACATTAAAAAAAACGGCTGCAAATTTTTTTAATTTTTTAAAAGAAGTTTGTGTGCTGATAAAGCAGATAAGGGGGCGTTTATCAAGTTCTCACTTGAATGTTCGGTTTTTTTTGTAAACATTAAAATAAGATAAAGTAAGCCTCCATGGGTAACGGCCCAACTTGCTTTTAGGTGGTAAATGAATTACTTCGCAACAAGCCACGAGATATTAAAAACTTTTTCCAAAAAAAGAGATACGGGAAGCTGTGGGAATTAAGCTCCGTAGAGATTAAAAGAATAAAAAGGTTATAAATATCTTTAACATCCAAAGATACTGTTGAGGTCCATCTCCAATGTTTCCTCCTCGATTTCCTTGGCGATGGAAAGCTCTTTTAATAGAAGGCTGCGAGCGGTGTCCAGTACTTTTCTTTCCCCAAACGAAAGATCCTTATCAGACTTGAGTATAAATAAATCTCTCACCACTTCAGCAATCTCAAAGGCCGAACCGGTTTTAATTTTATCCATATATTCTCGGTATCTTCTGTTCCAGGGCTGAGATTCAATTATTACGCTTCTATCGTTTAATATCTTATATATTTTGGGAATATCTTCTGTGTCAATGACATCTCTGAGACCAACCGTATCCACATTACTGGTAGGTATCATTATAATCATGCCACTGTCTAAGATTTTGAGAATATAAAAATCTTGTTTGTTTCCTGAGATTTCCCTGCTCTCAATGGCCTCAATTACTCCTACCCCATGTGCAGGATAAACTACTAAATTTCCGATTTTAAGCATTAAAAATGCCTCCTCAAAATTTCCCTGCATCACTCATAAAGAAATTTCAAAATAAATAAATATATCATAAATAATAAAAAAAATCAACCGGAATCATTTTTTTTATTATTTATTAACGCCACCTTTGATGAATGCGAATAAACTTCTAACCGGAAAAGAAGGCTTTGACTCTGCCTAAACTATTCGTCCTTTCGGTTGTCGCGATACCCCGTTTTTAAAGCCGGACAATCACTCTTTCCATCGCTTACCCCCATTGATGCCATAACTTAAATGACATTGAGGGCCGGCTATAAAATAGCATCAATAAATTCCCCGGCATTAAAATCTCTTAAGTCCTCGATCTTTTCCCCGATCCCGATGTACCGGAAAGGAATATTCATTTCCCCCGAGATGGCAACCAGCACCCCCCCTTTGGAAGTTCCGTCTAATTTAGTAACAGCAATTCCGGTTATTCCCAGTGCCTCATCAAACAATTTTACCTGTGATATGGAGTTTTGTCCTGTTGTAGCATCCAAAGTGAGGAGAATTTCATGGGGGGCATCGACAATTTCTTTGGCAACAATTCTCTTGATCTTCTTCAACTCCTCCATCAAGTTGGTTTTGGTATGTATTCGTCCGGCAGTATCGATGATCAATACATCAGTTCCTCTTGATTGGGCAGCCTTCAGGGCATCGAAAACCACCGCAGCCGGATCAGAACCTCCTGGATGAGAAATTACCTCCGCCCCCGCTCGATTGCCCCAAATTTGCAGTTGCTCCACGGCTGCGGTCCGAAAGGTATCGGCAGCTGCCAGAAGAACACTCTTGCCCCCGGAAGTGAACCTGCCGGCCATCTTTCCTATTGTAGTTGTTTTACCCACTCCGTTTACCCCGATTACCATAATCACAAAAGGAGATCTTGCCGAAACCTCAAGATTTTTATCGTTATTATCTAAAATATTATAAATCTCATCCCGCAGGTATTGTTTAAGAATTTCCGGTTGATCAACTTCCCCCTTTTTTACCTTATTTTTCATTTTTTCGATCAGACCGCAGGTAACCTGAACCCCCATATCACTAACAATCATTATCTCTTCCAACTCTTCCAGGAGCTGATCATCTATCTTTTTTTTACTCGCTATCAAACCATCAATTCGGGTTTTGAGCTGATTGCGGGTTTTGCTTAATCCTTCTTTCAACTTTTGAAAAACATTTTTTTTCTTGTTAAACATATCTCCACTCAATTCATTTTTATCGAAATTAATTTTGAAGCCCCGGGATTCAAGGAACTCTACTGCCCCCCACTTTTTTGATTCTTGACGATAGCGTGTTGAAATTTTTCAAGCTGTGAGGTTAGCCTTTAGCAGTCAGCTATTAGCCAAAATGAGCACAGGATGTTTTGCTATTACAAATTTTCACCCATTGGGTATTATTTCAAGCTACCCCGTAATACCTCGGTTTTTCAAAGCTAAACGTTTGCGTGCCGACAGCTGATCGCTCAACTTAAGCTGGTATTAGATCGGCAAATGTAACGAAATCAAGCGGATGTTGAATGGTTTCATGCAAAAGCTAACACTTAAATAGCTAATACCTAACCGCACCGGTCGAAATTTTTCTCCCGAAACAGCCTCTACGGCCATCTCGTACCGGTGGGAAAGTCTCTATCATATAAGCCATCAGCCAAGAATACCTTCACCGGCAAAAACCCCGGCGTTTCTATTGGGAAAATATGGTCTTCACCCCTTTTTGATGTCACCAATGCTATTTTTCTTTAACGTTCGTGTGGTTAGTGAGAAATGTGGACTCTCAAGATAAAATCGAACAGTAATCAATTTTTTTTCGGAGTGAAAAAACAGCCATTTTACAAAAAAATAATCAGAACTATTGTTTAGTTTACTCCATATAGAAAGAAAAGTAAAGAAATGAAATACAATAAAATGTATTACATCAGATACATACCACAACATATAGTGTAAATAAAAATGGAGTGATCTTTCCGAAAACCGGCTTCGGATGATTTCATTGAAAAAATGGGTAGGATATGGTATTTGGTAATCATTCCGTGGTAATACATTTCAAGAAAGAGTTTTCTATGGATCTATTTAATTACAAAGCAGATTTTAAGGGTTTTGCCCCCCTGGCCGAAAGGATCAGGCCGAGAAACCTGGAAGAATTTATCGGTCAGCGTCACATATTGGCAGAGGGAAGTCTCCTTTGCCGGGCGATCAGAGAAGATAAAATATCCTCCGTCATTCTATGGGGCCCTCCCGGAACCGGAAAGACCACTTTGGCAAGGATTGTCGCCCAAACCACCAATTCCCATTTTGTTGCTTTTTCGGCAGTTCTTTCCGGGGTAAAAGAGATCAGAGAGATAATCAAAGAGGCCCGCAATCAACGGCAACTATTCCAAAAACACACCATTCTTTTTGTGGATGAAATTCACCGCTTTAATAAGGCTCAGCAGGATTCCTTTCTTCCCCATATAGAAGACGGATTAATAACCCTGATCGGGGCCACTACCGAAAATCCTTCCTTCGAGGTTAATCCCCCGCTGCTTTCCCGTTGCAGGGTGCTTGTCTTTAACCATTTAGAGCCGGATGACCTTCGAAAAATACTGGAGGGAGCACTGGAGAAACCGGAAAGAGGGCTGGGCAATTTCAGGGTAGATATGGATCATACTGCTCTAGATTATCTTTCCAAAAGTGCCCAGGGGGACGCAAGAATTGCCCTAAATGCCCTTGAGACTGCGGTATTGATCACCAAACCCGATTCCGACGGGGTTCGCAAGATTAATGTAAAAATCGCCGGAGAAGCGATGCAGAAAAAATCTCCTCTTTACGACAAGGGAGGAGAAGAGCATTATAACATTATTTCCGCCCTTCACAAGAGTATGCGGGGATCAGATCCTGATGCCTCCTGTTATTGGCTGGCCCGGATGCTGGAAGCGGGGGAAGACCCCCTTTACATTGCCCGGCGTATGGTACGATTTGCCTCGGAAGACATCGGCAATGCCGATCCCCGTGCCCTCCAGATCACAGTTTCAGCCATGGAGGCCTTTCGGTTTATCGGCCTTCCCGAAGGTAAGCTTGCCCTTGCCCAGGCAGCGATTTATCTTGCTTGTGCGCCGAAAAGCAATGCTGTGTATGTCGCCTATTCGGCCGCAAAGGAGGATGCAGATAAAACCGGTTCCCTTCCCGTACCCCTTCCCATTCGAAATGCCCCCACTAAATTGATGAAGGACCTGAAATACGGAAGAGGGTATAAATATGCCCACAATTTCGAATCCGGATTTGTCAGGCAGGATTATCTGCCGGATAAACTGAGGGGAAAAACTTACTATAACCCCAAGGGTTATGGATTTGAGAAGGTCATCAAAGAACGGCTGGAAGAATGGAGGGAAAAAAGTAAAAAAGATTAATGTCACCACCTGCATATAATTGGGACACTGCTCGGTTAACCCCGGATCTTTACTCCTAAACTCTGATTTTTTTATTAAAAAAGCCGTTACCTCACCAAAATATTTGATCAATTGTCAAAAATTTGGCGCTTTGGCGGCCCCAAAATCGGATTTTTTTTAGACAGGCTACGCAACTGCTTAATAAGTCAAAGGATAATTTGTTGAAAT
>DAOWNY010000173.1 GCA_030642325.1 Deltaproteobacteria bacterium | reverse complement strand
TTTAATAATCTGGTCGGCCTTCCTCTCACTCTGCTGAAGTTGAGAAAAGAAGACGAGGTTGTTGTTTTGGAGATGGGGATGAATCAGCCCGGGGAGATAAAGAGACTGGCGGAGATATCCGAACCGAATATCGGTTTAATCACCAATATTACCATGTCCCACTTGGAAAAGTTGACCAGTCTGGAGGAGGTTGCGGCAGCCAAGGGAGAACTGTTCGAATCTTTAGGAGAGGATGATTTCATTGTGGTTAATGGAGATGATCCAAATGTTTTAAAATTGGCTAAAAAAAACCGTTCCCGGCAAATTTGTTTTGGGATTGAATCTCCCGCGGATTTGATGGCAAAGGATATCTCATTTTGCGGTCTTAAGGGGAGCAGGTTTCGACTTTCCATCAGAGGAGAAGAGATAGAAATCAGTTTAAATAGTTACGGGGTCCACAATATTTATAATGCCCTCGCAGCGGCAGCGGTGGGAGTGGCTTTACAAATAGATCCGTCGACTATTAAGGAGGGGCTGGAAAATTTTAAGCCTTACCCCATGCGGACAGAGCTGTTTCGCCTCAAGGGGGGTATTGTGTTGATTGATGACACTTACAATGCTAATCCAAAATCGATGGAAGCTGCTTTAAGAACCCTGGTGGAGTTGAAAGGAAAAAACAGAGGAATTGCCATCCTGGGCGATATGTTGGAATTGGGGGATTATACCTCCAAAGCCCATGATAAATTAGGTAGTTTAGTGCAGGACTTATCTGTCGATTATCTATTTATCTTTGGTAAGTTCAGTAAGTCCGTATATTCTGGAGCCATGGGCCGAGGTATGGGCAAAGACAGCATATTTGCGAGCGAGGATATGGAGGAGATCATCTCCCGGTTGAAAAGAATGATCCGGAGTAATGACCGGATTCTGGTGAAAGGTTCTCGCGCAATGAAAATGGAAAGGATAGTGGAGAAGATAATCTTGAGATTCGGCATTGAAAGGTAAACAGGGAGTAACCAGAGCCAAGGGGCTAAGAAATACTGAATTTTTTTGAGGACACCAGCCATGCTATATCATCTCTTGTACCCGCTACATACCGCCTACTCCTTTTTAAATGTATTTCGATACATTACATTCAGAGTTATTTATGCCACCTTAACCGCTTTGATTATCAGTCTTGTTCTGGGTCCCTGGCTGATTAAGAAGCTTTCTTCTAATAAAATCAGCCAACCAATTAGGAAAAATGGTCCTTCTTCTCATTTAGATAAAGAAGGTACCCCCACCATGGGGGGAACGCTCATTCTTTTTGCAGTGAGTTTTTCCGCTCTGTTGTGGGCAGATTTAACCAACTTCTATCTCTGGCTTGCCCTTCTGGTGACTTTCGGCTTCGGCCTCATCGGTTTCATCGATGATTATATTAAGTTAATCAAAGGGAATTCCCGGGGATTAAGATGGCAGTATAAATTTGGCAGCCAGGTAATAATTGCCATGGTAGTAGGGATTCTGCTTTATTTTCATCCTCAATTTTCCACCCAGTTGACATTCCCTTTTTTTAAGAATATGGCCCCGGACTTGGGATATTTTTATATTCTTTTCGCTGTTTTTGTCATTGTTGGGGCCTCCAATGCGGTAAACCTTACTGACGGGTTAGATGGGTTGGCAATTGGTCCGGTCATGATTGCCTCGGCCACCTATCTGTTGTTTGCTTATATGGCGGGGCATATTAAGATTGCCAATTACCTTCAAATATTCTACATATCCGGTGCAGGTGAATTGTCTATATTTTGCGGGGCAATCCTGGGGGCGGGGATGGGGTTTCTCTGGTACAATGCCTACCCGGCCCAGATTTTTATGGGAGACGTGGGTTCTTTGCCCCTGGGAGGGGCATTGGGAGCGATTGCCATCATCACCAAGCAGGAAATCCTTCTGGTTCTGGTGGGAGGAGTATTTGTGATGGAAACTCTCTCAGTGATTTTTCAGGTACTCTATTTTAAATTGACCAAGGGGAAGCGTATTTTCCGGATGGCTCCCCTCCATCACCATTTTGAGTTGAAGGGGTGGGCAGAGCCCAAGATAATTGTTCGGTTCTGGATAGTTTCCATCTTTTTGGCACTCTTTGCCATCAGCACCTTGAAATTACGCTAAGGTTTATTATGGATCTTGAAAACAAGAAGGTTTTGGTGGTTGGTCTGGGAAAGACGGGGGTAGCGTCTATTCAGTTTCTTCTTAGCCGAGGGGCTGAGGTTGTTGCCACCGACATCAAGACCACGGAAGAACTGGCGGGACCTCTCAAAAAAATTGAGCAGCTCAAGGTCAAGGTGGATATTGACGGCCATAGGGATGAAACCTTTTTAAATAATGATTTGATCGTGGTAAGTCCCGGTGTTCCCCTGACCCTGGGTCCTGTTAAAAAGGCAATTGATTCGGGAATTGAAGTGATCAGTGAAATAGAACTTGCCTATCGTTATGTTAAAAAACCAATTATCGCCGTGACCGGGACTAACGGAAAAACCACCACCACTACGCTGATTGCCAAGATTCTGGAGCATTCCGGGAAAAAAGTTTTTTTGGGGGGGAACATCGGTTTCCCTCTGATCTCTTGCGTAGATGAGTTGGGAGATAAAGAATATATCGTTGCAGAGCTTAGTAGTTTCCAACTGGAGGGTGTAAGCAGATTCAGGGCACATATTAGTATCATATTGAATTTCAGCGAAGACCATCTTGATCGGTATGAGAATTTTCAGGAATATGTCGAAGCCAAGTCAAGAATATTGCTTAACCAGCAAAGCAGTGATTATGCCATCTTTAATGCTGATGATCAATTGGTGCTGGGCCTGGAGGGCAGGACTGAGGCCGGGGTATGTTTTTTCGGCGAAAAGAACCGGGGGAAGACAGGCATTTACGGAGAAAAAGATGTCTTGTTCTATCGGGGGTTTACCGGTGTGAAGGAAGAATTCAGCCTTTTGAAAACCAAGCTTAAGGGTAAGCAAAATTGTCAGAATATTATGGCGGCCGTTATGGCCGCTAAGATTTGCGGCTGTTCTAAGGGGGACATTCAGGAAGCAATTGATAAATTCTCCGGCCTTGAACACCGGATGGAATTTGTGGGCGAGGTTGAACAGGTTGATTATTATAATGATTCCAAGGCTACCAACGTGGGGGCGGTAATACCGGCACTTGCAAGTTTTCGGGAACCGGTTATCCTGATTGCCGGAGGAAGAGATAAAGGGCTTGATTTCGAACCCCTTAAAGATTTGGTGCAGGAAAAAGTAAAATTACTGATTTTATTGGGGGAGGCAAAAGAAAAAATATTTCGAGTTATGGAAAACCTCACCGAGATAAGTTTGGTGTCAAGCTTGGATGAGGCAGTAATTTTAGCCAAAAAAAAGGCACGACCAAAAGATGTGGTTTTGCTGTCTCCCGGATGCGCAAGCTTCGATATGTTTTCCGGTTATGAAGCCCGCGGCAGATTTTTTAAAAAACAGCTAATGGTGTTGGTTGAAGATGGAAAGAAAAATTGAATTTGACATCTATTTGCTTTTTGCAGCTTTAATCCTTCTGGGATTCGGGGTTGTAATGGTTTGCAGCTCAAGCTATATCCTTGCCCAGGAAAGATATAATGACGGATTCTTTTTTTTAAAAAGGGAGGTGGCATATGCTTTTATCGGAATACTTTTAATGATTGCGGCCATCCATATAAATTATCGGGTCTATGAAAAAACGGCCTTTTATATTCTTTTTTTAAGCATTACTTTTCTGTTTCTTCTTTTTGTTCCCGGGCTGGGCAGAGAAGTGTGCGGCTGCACCAGGTGGCTTCAATTTTTAGGTTTTTCCTTTCAACCTTCTGAATTTTCAAAATTAGCTTTGATAATCTTTCTCAGTTATGTTTTGGCTAAAAAGAAAGAAAAAATTAAGGTCTTTACAACCGGATTTTTTCCACTGGTGATGATTTCCATTTTTATTATGGCTTTAATTGTTATTCAACCGGATTTTGGTACTGCGGTCATACTGGGATTAATTGTATTTATATTGTTGTTTGTGGCGGGTGCCAGACTGATTCATCAGTTCTTCGTAATGCTGGCAGCGCTCCCCCTTTTATATTATTTGGTAGCACATGCATCTTACCGAATGGAGAGGATATATTCTTTTCTAGATCCCTGGAAAGATCCGACCGGAAGTGGATTCCAGCTTATTCAGTCTCTTCTTGCTTTTGGTACCGGTGGGATTTTCGGGGTGGGCTTAGGAGAAGGAAAGCAAAAGCTGTACTTTCTTCCCGAGCCCCATACTGATTTCATCTTTTCCATAATTGGTGAGGAACTTGGACTGGTTGGGGTTACCGCCGTCCTGTTC
>DAOWNY010000042.1 GCA_030642325.1 Deltaproteobacteria bacterium | reverse complement strand
TTTAGTGTCATGTCACGTGTCAAATGACGTAAGATTGCGCAGTATTTTTTTCTTTCTGCAAGGCACGACTGAAGGCGCATAGTCTTTCTATGTAGCTGAAGTCGTAACACCGCAGAAAGGGAAAAAGACAAGCAAGGTGCGTCAGTTGATGCGTGACAGGGCATTAGCCTTTGGTAATAGTATTGAACAAATCATTGGCCTCTTCGGGGCTAACATTTTCATGAATAACCGCCCGCAGTGCCCTGATCATCGCCACCGGATATTCGTGTTGCCAGATATTTCTGCCCAAATTTACCCCGATGGCGCCTCTTTGCAAGCCGTCATGAACAAATTCAAAAACCTCAAGCTCACTTTCCACCTTGGGTCCCCCGGCCATCACCACAGGCACGGGGCAGCCGTCCACAACCTTTTCGAAATCTTCGCACCAGTAAGTCTTTACCAGGCGGGCGCCCAGTTCGGCAGCAATTCTGCTGGACAATGCAAGATAGCGGGAGTCCCTCTTTTCTAATTCCTTACCTACTGCGGTAACGGCCATTACCGGGATACCGTACCTCTCACCTTCGTTGACCAATTTTGATAAGTTTAAAAGTGACTCCCGTTCATAATCGCTGCCCACAAAGATGGAGATACCCACTGCGTTTGCATTGAGCCGGATTGCCTCTTCCATGGAAGTAGTAAGCCCCTCGTTTGAAAGATCCTTTCCGATCACGCTGGTCCCCCCCGAAACCCGGAGAATAATCGGCTTTATATCGGCCGGATCAAGCGCAGCACGCAACACCCCCCGGGTAACAAATAGTGCGTCACAATAAGTTAAAAGCGGCTCGATGGTCTCCCCCGGTTTTTCCAGCTTTCTGGTGGGCCCCTGAAAGTATCCGTGGTCAATCGGCAGAAACAGGCATCGGCCGTCCGATTGAATCAGCTGAGCCATCCTGTTTTTCATTCCCCAGTCCATTGTGATTCCTCCCTAAACACTTATAATTTTAGTCCTTCCAGTAATTCCACCAACTCCTTGGGAGCTCTGATTGCCTGACCCCGGTCATTTACAAAAACATGAACGGTAAAACCGGTTGTCAGGAGTTCATTGCCCCGCTTAATTTCACAGGAAATCTTAACCATGGAACGGCTCACTTCGCCCATTTCAGCAGTAACATCAAGCTTATCTTCATACCTGGCGGATTTAATATACTTAACGTATGCCTCTTTTACCGGCAGAAACACCCCCATCTTTTCCATTTCCGAATATGACAAACCGCAGGCCTTCAGCAACTCAGAGCGTCCCACTTCAAACCAGACCAGATAATTTGCGTAGTAAACCACCCCCATCTGGTCGGTCTCGGCATAGCGAACCGCAATTTGCGAAATAACCTTCAAATTTTTTACCTCCCTCTTAACCGCAGGGCTGACCGTCAGCGCTCAGAAAAGATACGGGGAACATCTGCTGATGCTTGTTGCATTCTCCGATATGATCCCTGATATCCTGCGTCTGATCATAATAGAGATTAACGGCATCACCCCCGGTTTTTATCGCCCTGGCCACTGCCATGCCGGCCTGGTAGCCGGAATCGAGGGCAGTATCAATACCGCTCCCGTTCATGTGAATCAGTCCGGCCGCATCTCCAACCAATAGAACCCTTTCCCGTCCCTGGCAAAACTTGGAAGTAAAGGATATGCTGTTCATAAAGGTTGACTCCTGCCTGACGGGCTTGCCAACCTTAAGGTTAAACTTTTTTCTTAAAAAATTTTTGAGATCTTCCATGCACGGCCTTGGATTTACCCCCTTCGGGACTACCACCGGTATGGCCAAAAGATCATCCTTTTTGTGAAGACCTCCCAAAAGCGCATGGGGAGAAAAATTTTTAAAAACATAAAAATGGTCCTGCAAAAGACCCATCGGTTGGTAACGATAATAAACTTGATAAACTAAAACCTCCATATACGTTTTTTTAAAATCAGGATCCAGGATATCTCGAACCTTCGAAGAAGCCCCGTCCGCTCCGATCAGATATTTTCCTCGGAGCTTAATTGACTCCTTTCCTTTGTTCGCCTTGACGATAACCATATCTCTTTCAAGGGAAAAACCTTTAAAGGCACATGGGTTTAAAATTTCGGCTCCCGACTGTCTTGCCAGCCAAAAATCGAATTTGTCTCTCCATATGTTCAAATAATCTCTGGGAAATGATATCTTTTTTTTAGGCCATTCCCAATACCATTCGTAAAATCCTCTCCCCTCTTCGTAGCCCACAACGTTGGAAGCATTGATGATTTTTGGTTTGCAATACAATTCTTCAGGGGGCAGGCCACCAAAATATTCCTTGAGTAATACCTGGGATTCGCCAAAAAGAAGACCGGAGCAGCACTTATGCCGGGGAAGTCTTCTCTTCTCCAGAATTACAGCATTAAATCCTTTTTGAGTCAGGGCTTTTGCCGTTGCTGCCCCACCGGGACCGGCTCCCACGATGATCGCATCAAAATTTCCATCATTAAGTAAATTATCCATCGTTTTTTCCCTCATTTATAACGACCGGTAAATTAAGTAATAACTTTAATGATTTCTAGCACCATTTATTCCATTAGTCAAATCCAGAGTTACCAATCTTCTTTTAATGACTTTGGTGGAAAATGTTTCTTATTTGACTTGATTATGCTTAAAAAATTTTTCGAATTATTTTGATTTTATGAAATAGCCATAATTTCAAAAAACTGAATTGTTATGTCTTTTCCTACCGGGAGTACTGGAGCAACGACTTTAACGTAAAATTTCCCGGCTTCAAACCGGTTTGCCAAAATGAGGAAAGGAAAAGGAAACTCATGTGATCGGCCTGAAAATCGTATATATTCAGGGTATTACAACTAAGCCTGGGCTCCCCGTCATCATGGTTGATGTAACCATAACCGGTTAAATACATCTTCCAGAGCTTTCCGGCCCGGTCGTACATCTCGGTATAGGGAAACATCTGGACATTTGCCCAGTATTCCGTGGCCAGCACATAAAGAATTCTCTTCTTATATATATGTTTCACCTTAGGGGTGGCTTCCACCACATAAAGGGGGGTTATACACCAGCCCAGCACTGGAAATTTTTCCCCCACCGTAAACTTAAAGTCGGGGTGCAGCTTGCCGGTTTCACGCGATACCAGAGTAAAGGGGCTTTTGGGTTCCGGGATGAGCATCATCTTCTTGCCGATTAATTTAAAATTCCAGAATCCGTAGGGTTCGCTAAACCCCATGGTATCCCCGTAGGTCATGTCACTCCCTCCAATGCTGTCCTGCCAGGTAGTAACACTCACCCGGATCGTCCTTTTGAAGGCTGGAAGATAAATGAAACCTTCGTCCTGGTGGGCGGTATCATCATAATACCTGGTAACCACCAAGCCCAGCCCCTTTTGTGCCAGCGGGTATGTTTGCCCGGTTATTCTTTTATATTTTATTTTTTCCATCCCTGGAAAGGCCCCAATCGGAGGAATGCTCAGCCGACCGGTGGTGTTTAATATCTTCACCATCCGTTTGTTGGTTTTATAAACCTTACCCTCACGATTGATAAAATGGGTGGAATAGGGGGTGATGACAGCATCATCATAGGTCTCTCCAAATTTTACGTTGGCCATCACCTCCAGGGCGGTCTTGGGTTCTACGAAAGGAATGCCCCCGGGCCAGATGGAGCCGTCTTTCAGATAAGCGCTTCCGTGTTCATCCACTACTGCCTGCCCTTGATACTTTTCAGTGGCCTCGATAAAGTACTTTGGAACCCTCTCTTCCAGGGGAAGCTGACTGCCCATCCTTAAAATCATTCCTCTTTGAACGCATTCATGGATGGATGGGGGAAGATAGTCTCTTACCAGATCCACATTTTCCTTCTCGATAATATCTCCGATTTTTACCTTTCCCCCGGTCAACTCTTCAATGGTAGGGGCTTTTTTTCTTGTCCATAACCCTTCTGTTCCAGCCTCGGCAAAGCAGCAAAAAATTAAGCCCGCCATCATACAAGCGACGACTGCCCCATATAGTTTATTTAACCTGTGCATATTAAATCCTCCTTAGAATTGATAAGTGATTCTGCCAAAAATCTCGCTGGCATAGTCAAGGTAACCGAGGCGACCCGGTCTGGTTTCCGCTCCTCCGATGAATACCCCGTACAGATCAAAATACCAGTGATCCCCGCAGGTACGCTTGAATCCGGGCTTTATCATATAAGCATCGTCCAGATCGTAGACAAACTGGATCATCGGCTCCCAGTTGTTGTGGTCAAAGGGCTGAGTAAATTTTAAGACGATCATTTCATTGCTTTTATCAATTTTGGAATTGTTTGATCCGGATACCGTATTCTCGTCTCCCTCCCGGATAGTCTGGGAGAACTGGAACATTATTTTCATATGTTGAAAATCAACTCCCATAAACCGGGGAGGAAAGACCGCAGTGGGACGATCGATCCGGAGTGCCCATTTGAAGGTACCCAAATCTCTCACTTCCGGGGTGGAGCTCAGGCGATCCTGATAGGGTTGGTTGGGAATCCAGGCCCCTTCGTACGTGAAAACCATGTTATAAGGATAAGTCAGATCATAATTCAAAGTTAACCCGTAGATGTCCATGGGCTGGTACACCGCATTCAGCAACATGGCATAGGGAGTGAAATTCCCCTGTCCTGCAAAAAAAGGCACGCCGTTGATGTGATCCGGAGCAAATCCCTCTGTTTCCAGTTTGAAGCCGTCATCAAAAAGATGCAGGTAACACAAAGTCCCGTAAACCCCTTTTACCTTGTACCCCAAGCGAAAACCGTACTCCGTATCATCTCTGCGGTGCTTTTTATGAATTTGCATAAAAGACGGAAGATTCATTAAATTAAAAGGAGCCCCGGAATCCGGGTTTTGCTGGGGCAGGATATCTCCGGGATTTATAAACCCCTCGATGCTTAGTTCCTCCAAAAACGGCTGTTCTATCAAATAGCTCCCCCGGATAGCCCAGTTGGGGATCCGGATGTTTTCAAATTCTTCCGGCTCAAAATTTAAATGCCAGCTCATATCCAGGGGATTAATAATATCCAGAATCCTGGTGCCGATCATCTCCCCCCAGACAATTTGCTGTTTTCCCAAACGAAGCCATAGATTCCCAGCCTTTATGTCACCATACATCTCCCATATTTCCGCCCGGTATTCATCTCCATCCACCTTCATCAAGGTCCAGTCATTTTTGGAAACATCTATTGGAAAGGCATCATAGGAGCGAAGATGATTATCAATCCGCTGGGTCTGATCCCCGATCAATCTGGCTTTGGTAAAAAGTTTAAAATTGTCAGTGGGTTCATAGACCCACTCCGTCACCAGAAAGGTCCTGGAAAGGGTAAAATCATGGTTACCGTTTTGTTCGGGATTATTGGGATTGCTGCCGCCCGTATGGACCCCCAGCTCATACCGGAGAAACCCGGCTACCGAAAAATTATCGGTAATTTGAATTTCCGCTCCGGCCGGCTCAACTCCGGCCGGCCCCGGAAAAATAATCAAAGCCAATGCCCAAATTATACAAATTATTCTTTTCATAAATTCTCCTTTTTTATTTTTTCATCGGCAATTTGCATTTTTGATAATTTTTTTGATATTTTACTTTATTTCAACTAATTGTCTGAATTGTGTCAGGTTTGATCACTTTTTTCTTGACCAGCAAACTCTCTTTCCCCAAAAATTTTGGCTTGAAAATATAAACCAGAGCAGGGACCAGGATCAGAGCACCTATCATATTAACCAGCATAATAATGGCTAAAAGCAGCCCCATCTCAGCCTGAAATTTTAAGTGGGAGAGGAAATACCATATGATTACTCCGAAAATCATGGAAGTAGCGGTAAAAAAGATGGCTTTTCCGGTGGTTAAAATCGCTGCGGTAGCGGTCTGAAGGGAATATTCGCCTGAATCCTGATACTCCTCGCATATTCTACTCAAAAGATAGATTCCGTAGTCGATCCCCACCCCGACCCCCACTGAAACCACCGGCAGGGTATTAATGTTAAGACCGATTCCCAGGATATACATAATACTTAAAGTGATAAGATTGGCTATGTTAAGGGGAACCATCAGGATTATGGCGGCCGCCGTGGAACGGAAGGCCAAAGAGGACAATAAAAAAATCGACCCCATCACCATAAAAAAATTCAGAAACTGCGATTTTACAATGGTCTCATTCATGGCCGCCAGAACCCCTATGTTGCCGGATGCCAGTTGAATTTTGATCCCGCTTCTATTAAGAAGATCTTGATTTTTTTCCATGAAATCCTTTACCCGGGAAATGGCCGAACGAACAGTATTCCCGGTATGGTCCCGACACCAGGTGATTACATTGGCGGTTCGGGTATCCCCGCTCACGTACCGGCTGAAATCTCCCGGGGCGGATCTGCCGAGCAAAAGATGAAACAACTGAGCGGCCTCCTCCTCAGATTTCGGCAGAGTCTGCCACTTTGGGTATCCTCCGTAAACATATTTGTGGATGGGAATAATCATATCGGCAATGGAAAGGGTAAAAGTAACCTGGGGGTTCTTTTCCATATGGCGCTGAAATGCATTCATGATCCTTAAAAAATCCGGTTTTTCCACATCTTTTGGATTTTCTCCTTCAAGAATTACATACAACTCCTCAGTTCCGGGAAAGTTTTGGTTGATTCGATCGACGGCAATATTGTAATGGGAATCTTTCCAAAGGATGGGGGTTCCGGGATGAATATCCCCCACCTCCACCTTAAGGGTAGTCCAGCCGGCCAGAATTGCTGTTGTTATGGTTATTGCAAAGGTAACCACCCCGGCCTTCCCATAACCCATTTTTGCCGCCCCCCTTAATATTTTTGGCGTGAAACCTCTCTTTTGATCCACAATCCTGGATATATTTTTCGGGGGAGGGAAAAAGGAGATTATCACCGGGGTAAAAATGAGACCTGTAAAAATGATTGAAAATGCCCAGAATCCGCAAAGATATGCCAGTTTTTGCATCATGGGGATGGGGGCAACCGCGATGAGCAGGATTCCCAGTGAATCGGTGACAATTCCCAGAAGCCCCGGGGGGAAAATGGAGACCATCGCTTCCACGCAGGCGGGCTTCACCTCTTTCATCCTTTGGTAATACTCGAAGTATCGTTCGGTAAACTGTACCGAGTGGCTGAGGGACCGGGCAATAATCAAAATGGGAATTACCAGGGTAAGAGGTTCCAGGTCATAACCCAACAATCCGCAAAACCCCAGAAACCATATTACCCCCAGAATGATGGGGGGAATTTGAACCATCACCCCCAAAAAGTTTCTAAAATGGTACCAGAGAAGACCCATAAATACGAAAAAGGTCACCCCGAAAATCAGATACATCTCTTTTTCGTATTTATAGACCCACCCTAAAAGCAGTGGTTCCCCGGCGGCGTAAATAATATGGTTATCATCCGATTCTTTCTCTCTCAATTTTTTTATTTCCCGGAAGATAACCTTATAATTTACCAGTTCGGGGATGAAGCTGGCGGTAAACAAGGCGGATTTTTCGTTACAAGAAACCAGCATGCCCTGCACTCCGCGGGTGTTTTGCACCGTCTTTTTAAAATCTTGCATCTCCTTATTTGACCGGGGAACCTTTTTCATCAAGTCTTCGGCAATGATGGCATCCGCCGTAATCGTGATCTTCTTTATCTTCCGGGAGCCGAGCGAATAAATCTGGTCGTGGTTTACCCCCGGAATAAGATCCAGTGTATCGGTAATCCGTTTTATTTTTTCCAGAGTCTTTTGGTTATAGATGTTCCCTTTTTTTGTCTCCAGCATGAGAAAGATTTTGAAGGGAGAGCCTAACTGCTCTTCGTATTGTCGGTGGATTTTTATGTAAGGATGGCTCTTGGGAAGGAGATCATTGAGTTGACTTTTAACTTCCAGCTTCCTCGCTTCCATGGTAAAAAGAAGGCTTAAGATAACGATCACTCCGATAACCGCCAACCGGTGATCCATAATCCATTGGGCATTTTTTTTAACCATGGAATTCCTTCACAGTTCTTAATTTTACTGTATGAGGGGGGGTTATTAGAATTTTTCAGTCCATCGGAATTGATGAGACAGGGATCGATATTTCTCTTATTGTGCCTTCCCCCACACATATTACCTTCAGGGAGGGATTAGACACGAAAAGGGAAATATCTAAAAACCAGGGCAAAGGCGACCGTAATGCAAGGGGGAAACCTTGCCAGGTCTTGCCCCCGTCAATTGTCCGGAGGATAGTTCCCAGGTCTCCGGTTACCACCCCGTAATCACCGGCCATTTTGATTTTAAATAAATTCTTGTCGGTGGGTGGATTTAAATTTTGCCAGGTCTTGCCCCCGTCTTTGGTGTGAAGAAGGGTACCCCTTTGCCCGGCTGCGAATCCTTCTTTTTTATTTTTAAAAAAAACAGAGTAGAGGGGTGGATACATGCCGATTCTAAGCGCTTTCCAGCGCTTTCCCCGATCAGAGCTGAAAAACACCATACCGTTATCGCCCACAATCCATCCGTGGGTCTCGTCTAACAAAAAAAGGTCATAAAAATTGGGAGAGATGACCCCACTCTCAATTAAGGTGTCGGGTAAAATCGTCGGCCAGTCCAGAGGAGAAGACTGCCATAGTAATCCTCCGTCTTCGGTCCACAATATGGTCTGCTGACCGATCGCCACTCCTCTTTTTTCATCAAGAAAGTCCACCGCCATGAGAGATACCGGACTGTCGCTCTCCTGCCTTTTCCAGTTTCGGCCTCTATCTCCGGTGTACAAAATTGTTCCCCCATCCCCCACAATCCAGCCCTCTTTACCGACAAAAAAGACATCATTGAAGCTGTGATTCCAACGGGTAGTTACCTGCCTCCAGGTTTTGCCGCCGTTTTTTGAACAAAGGATCACTCCCGCATCACCCACGGCAAAACCTTCCCGCTTATCAAGGAAATCTACCGCAAACATCCGGTCGCGAAATCCCACCTGATAAATATTTTCGGAAGAGTGAACAATAAATGGGGTTAAAAAAAATTGGAGGAAAAAGACCATACAATATATCGTTGAACATATCCGATTGGCCATTGTGGGTATCTCTTTTATTTTAATTGTATTAATGGGTAGTTTTTCTGTTGCCGTTAAAAAATCTATTCCGAAATTCCCGAGCTGATTCCTGCCGGCCGTATCCTATTCCAGCAATCGTTTGGCGACCTTTCCGCTGCCGGTCTTGGGAAGAGATTCCCTGAATTCTACCACCCGGGGCACCTTAAAATTGTCCAGTTTGTTTCGGCAATATGAGATGATCTCCAGGGAAGTCAATTCCCTGCCGGGCTTTTTTACTATCACCGCCTTAACGATCTCCCCCCGCATCCGATCAGGTACCCCGATAACCGCTGCTTCCATAACTTCCGGATGGCTGTAGAGTGCCTCTTCCACCTCGGTGGCATATACATTCAAGCCCCCGACGATGATCACCTCTTTTTTTCTGCCCACAATGAAAAGATCGCCGTCATCATCAATCATTCCCAAGTCCCCGGTATAAAACCAGCCATCCTTTATCACCCGGGCGGTCAGTTCAGGTTCCTTATAATATCCCTCCATCACCACCCAGCCTTTTATGGTGACCTCCCCCACTTCTCCGATCGGGACTGCCTTACCGTCTTCATTCACTATTTTAATATCAATCCAGGGGGGAGGCTTCCCCACGCTGGCCAGCTTGTCCTTATCAAGGGGGCAAACAGTGTTGGGGGGTGCGGTTTCCATCAGGCCATAACCGTTAACGAGAAGAGTCTTGGAACAATAAGCCCCAAATCTCTTCAGTATCGCTTCGGAGCCGGGGGCACCAAAAACCACCACCCATCGAAGGCTTTTCAGATCATACTTTTCCAGCTCTTTTAATTGAACAAAGGCAACGAACATAGCCGGAACAACATGAAAACAGGTAACTTTATACTTTTCCACATTTCTTAAGAATTCCGAGGGGACAAAACGACTCATTATGACAATGGTTATCCCGTAAACAATACAGTTTTGAATATAAACAAGGCCTCCCGCGTGGGAAAATGGAACGGCGCATAACTTCACATCCCGGTCGGTTATCGGCAGGAGCAGATTAAAAAACCGGGGCGATTGATCCAGATGTCTATAATTCCAGAGAATGCCCTTGGGTGATCCGGTTGTTCCGGAAGTATAAAAGATGGCACAGTGGTCTTTCTCGCTAATTTTTACTTGCAAAGGTGATTCTGATGCCTCCTCGATGATACTATCAAAAGATAAATACCCATCTTGCCTGCTTTCGCACAGAATTATGTCTTTTAAACAAGGGGCCTCATCCTTCACCATTGCCAGGGGAAGCCGCTTGGAAGACTTGGTTATCAACATGCTTACTTCCGCATGGTTCAAAATATTTTTCACCCCATCCTTTTTTGAGGTGATATCAATGGGAACCACCAGGGCGCCGACATTAAAGCTTGCAAGGTAAGAAATGACGTACTCCAGGGAGTTGGGGAGAAAAATAGCCACCCGGTCCCCCTTTGTAATCCCTAAATTAATAAGCCCGTTGCTGAATCGGTTAACCCTGCGGTAAAGCTCGTTAAAACTCATTTTCTTATCTTCAAATATGAGGGCGGTCTTCTCTTTGTATTTTTCACTTGCTCTTTGCAACACTTCGCCGACAATCAACTATTTTCTCCTTTTTCCCGGGACAGACTTCCTTTAGTCTGGATGATATCAATCAACCTGTTGGTAAATTCAATCTCTATCTCAGCTACCCTGGAACTGTGCTGAGCCATAATTGCCAGGTAATAAGAATGCTCCCCTTTTGGTAAATTTTTTTCCAGATCATCCATCCAGTCTTTGATTTTGCCAAGTCCCGCCAGGCGGTTTTTAAGTCTTTTAACCACCACCTCGGATTTCATAAATTTGAAAAAATACAAAGAAAGATC
>DAOWNY010000009.1 GCA_030642325.1 Deltaproteobacteria bacterium | reverse complement strand
GTACTTACCCCGGAGGCACAGTGATCTTCGGTCCCGGTTATCTTGCAGCCAATGCAGTAGCAGAAGACCTGGGAGTCACCAAATGGTGGAAAGACCCTGAAAGCGTAGTCAGGGCCAAAGAGAAGGGATTGTTGTAGTTGATTGATAGTATGTTTTGAGGATAAATTCTCGGATATTCCGAAACCCCCTCCCTTTTGTAAAAGGGAGGGGGTTTTTAGTATGAAAATAATGTTAACCATCCCTGCCTGTTGTACCTGAATTGACAATTAGTATTTTTCCCTTCTTCTTTCAAATTTATTTCGCACTACATTTTATCCCTGCCATTAAACAATTAAAATCTATAACTTCATACTATATAAAATGGTTTATGCGCTAAATTTAAAAAGTGTTGACGGAAAAATAGTAGTGTGTTAGATCTATGAATGAATAACCATTCATTTTCAAGCAAGGTGAGGAAGAGATAAAAAATATGAAAATACATGAATTTCAGGCAAAAAAAATATTGAAAGATTACGGGATTCCGGTTCCGTTGGGAAGAATTGCCAAAACTCCGCAGGAAGCCGGAGAGGCTGCATCCGAAATCGGCACCGGCAGGGTAGTGGTTAAGGCCCAGATTCATGCGGGTGGCAGAGGAAAAGGAGGGGGAATAAAACTGGCCTCTTCTCCCAAGGAAGCAGAAGAGGCTTCCAAAGCCATCATCGGCATGGTTCTTGTCACGCATCAAACCGGCCCGGAGGGTAGAAAGGTAGAAAAAGTTCTGGTAGAAGAGGCCACCGAGATAAAAAAGGAACTTTACCTGGGGATAGCAATTGATCGTTCTCAGAATAAAGAGCATCCGGTTATAATGGCTTCCGAAGCCGGTGGAATGGAGATTGAGGAAGTATCTTCAAAAAATCCGGAGAAGATCATTAAAGTTGATGCTGATCCCCTGGTAAGTTTTAGTGGATTTCAGGGCAGAAAAGTTGCTTACGGATTAGGTTTGGAGAAACCGATGATCGCTGAACTCACCGGGATTATCGGAAAATTGTACCAAATATTCATGGAAAAAGATGCTTCATTGATAGAGATAAACCCGCTGGTAATCACCGAGGACAACAGGCTTTTAGCCTTGGACTGCAAAATGAACTTCGACGACGACGCCCTATTCCGCCACCCGGACATTAATGAACTGCGGGATATTGGCGAGGAAGATCCCCTGGAGGTTGAGGCAAAAAATGCCGGGGTGAACTACATCAAACTGGATGGAAATGTGGGCTGCATGGTCAATGGAGCAGGATTGGCCATGACCACCATGGACCTCATTAAGATGGCGGGTGGGGAACCGGCCAACTTTCTCGACGTGGGAGGGGGTGCTTCGGCCAAACAGATTGAGAAAGCGTTCAGGATCCTCACGTCAGACGACAAAGTGAAAGCAATTCTCGTCAATATTTTTGGAGGCATCCTCCGCTGCGACCGGGTGGCCAACGGAATTATTGAGGCAGCATCAAATATTGACCTTACTCTACCCATGGTGGTGAGGCTGCAAGGCACAAATGTAGAGGAAGGGAGAGAAATCTTAAAAAAATCATCCTTAAAATTTGAAGTGGCCGAGGGTCTTTACCAGGCCGCCCAAAAAGTGGTGAGTTTTGCAAAATCATAAATTTTAACGGGGGATAAGTTGAGCATCCTGCTGAATCAAGACAGTAGAGTGGTAATTCAAGGGATTACGGGAGGGGAAGGGAGCTTTCATGCCCGAGAGGCATTGCAGTTTGGCACCAGGGTGGCAGCAGGAGTGACTCCCGGCAAGGGGGGGATGAAGATTGAGGGGGTTCCCGTCTATAACAGGGTAATTGATGCCGTGGAAAAAGAGGGAGTAAATGCTTCCGGCATATATGTTCCGGCTCCTTTTGCCTCCGATGCCATCCTGGAAGCCTTTGATGCGGGAATTAAATTGATCGCATGTATGACCGAGGGGATTCCGGTCCTGGAGATGGTGAGAGTAAAAAAAATCCTCCGGGGATCGGGGACATATCTTATCGGGCCAAATTGTCCGGGCATTACCACCCCGGGGACGGGAAAAATCGGATTTATGCCCAACTTTATCCACCTACCGGGAAAAGTGGGGGTTATCTCCCGAAGCGGAACATTAACCTACGAGGTGATAAACCAATTAACGGCCTTGGGAATCGGACAATCAACCTCCATCGGAATTGGAGGCGATCCCATCGTCGGTTCCACTTTTGTTGACATATTGAAGTTATTTGAAGATGATCCTGACACGATTCTGATCGTACTCATTGGAGAAATAGGGGGAACTGCCGAAGAAGAAGCTTCTGATTTCATTAAAAACCGCATGCAAAAACCGGTTGTTGCATTCATTGCCGGACAGACTGCCCCCCCTGGAAGAAGGATGGGACATGCAGGAGCTATTATTGCGGGAGGGAAGGGAACCGCCGAAGAAAAAGTCAATATCCTGAAAAAATCCGGAGTAACAGTAGTAAATAATCCGGCTCAGATCGGCGTAGTAGTAAAAGAAACGCTAAAAGAACGTAATTTACTTTTTGAAGGAGAGTAGGATGGTGGATTGGGATTTTGCCCTGACGATTTTTATTTTTGGATTCAGTGCTGTTTTTATATGTTTGGTTACCCTGATGACGGTCATTAAGCTGGTGGGGAAATTATTTCAGAAATTAGAGACAGCTGGAAAATCCGCCTAAAAAGAAGGAATTTATTATTTTGCCGGTAACCGGTTAAAAATTTTGAGAGGTAACAATCTATGGATGGTTTTTCTTTGGCAGCCATATTATCCAGGGTGGGTATTTTTAATATAGAGCCCGGACAGGTGCTAATGTGGCTGATTGGTTTCCTTTTTATTTATTTAGCAATTAAAAAAGAATACGAGCCCCTGCTTTTACTTCCCATTGGATTCGGGATGTTTATTGTAAACCTTCCCCTTACTCACCTGATGGAGAAGGGACACCTCCTGGAAATATTTTACCATTACGGGATTGAATGGGACGTGATCCCCCCCCTTATTTTTTTGGGGCTGGGGGCCATGACCGATTTCGGACCCATGATTGCCAACCCGAAAACCATGATTCTGGGAGCAGGAGCTCAGGTTGGGGTATACGTAACGTTTTTCGGAGCCCTTCTCTTCGGTTTTGAGATTCCTGAGGCCTGTTCCATCGGAATCATAGGGGGAGCGGACGGACCCACTACCATTTTTACCACGGTAAAACTGGCCCCCCACCTCTTAGGTTCTACCGCCCTGGCTGCTTATTCTTATATGGCTCTGGTTCCCATCATTCAACCTCCGCTTATGAAGCTTTTCACCACTGAAAAGGAAAGAAAAATTCCCATGAAACAGCTAAGACCGGTATCAAAACGGGAAAAGATGCTTTTTCCCCTTTTCACCTGTCTGATTATTTGTCTTCTGGTTCCCGATTCCGCCCCTTTGATGGGAATGTTCATGCTGGGCAATTTGTTCAAAGAATCCGGGGTAGTAGAAAGGCTGTCCAAGGGGGCTCAAAATGAATTGATGAATATCGTCACCATCTTCCTGGGGATTTCGGTGGGGGCTTCCATGTCGGCAGAAACTTTTTTAAAACCGCAAACAATCTTCATTTTTGTTTTAGGATTGGTGGCTTTTTCCTTTAGTACTGTTGGGGGATTGCTCCTGGCAAAATTGATGAACCTGTTTTGCAAGGATAAGATAAATCCGTTAATCGGTGCGGCCGGGGTGTCGGCTGTTCCCATGGCTGCCCGGGTTGTCCACAAAGTGGGACAGGAAGCCAACAAGAAAAACTATTTATTGATGCATGCCATGGGACCGAATGTTGCCGGGGTGATCGGCACGGTAGTAGCAGCCGGTATGTTCTTAACCCTGGTGGCAAAATAAAAAATTTATAGGAGATTTATATGAACACAGTTGCCGACAAACTTAAGGATCTCAAAAAAAGAGAAAACAAAGAAAGGGCGATGGGAGGTGCCAAAAAAGTTGAAAAACAGCATAAAAGCGGCAAGCTGACCGCCCGGGAGAGGATTGATCTTTTGTTTGATCCGGGGAGTTTTCGGGAACTGGATATGTTCGTTCGCCACCGGGGAACCGAATTTGACATGCCCAATACCTTTATCGCCGCCGAGGGGGTTATCACCGGTCATGGAATGGTTGATGGACGAACTGTTTTTGCTTATTCACAGGATTTTACCGCCCTGGGAGGAACTCTGGGAGAGATGCATGCCAAAAAAATCTGTAAGGTGATGGACCTGGCCTTAAAAACAAGAGCTCCCCTGGTTGGCTTAAACGATTCAGGGGGTGCCAGGATTCAGGAGGGGGTTGATGCCCTTTCCGGATATGGACAGATATTCTTCCGTAATTCCTGTGCCTCGGGGGTGATTCCTCAAATTTCGGCCATTATGGGTCCGACCGCCGGAGGGGCGGTGTATTCTCCCGCCATGACCGACTGGGTTTTTATGGTGGAAAAGACAAGTTTCATGTTTATTACCGGTCCGGCTGTGGTTAAAACGGTCACCGGGGAAGAGGTGAGTCCGGAAGATCTGGGGGGGGCAACAACCCATAGCACAAAAAGCGGGGTGGCACATTTTGCCGGGAAGAGTGATGAGGAAACCATCGGAATGATAAAAGAACTCTTGAGCTATCTCCCCTCCAGCAATAAAGAGAACCCCCCGCTTTTGGACAGGGGGGATGATCCCGACCGGACTGACCCGGATCTGGATACGATTATTCCCAACAACCCCCGAAAACCATACAACATGAAAAACATAATTAAATCCATCGTAGATAACGGGGAAATTTTTGAACCACATTCCCGTTTTGCCCGGAACATAATTGTATGCTTTGCCCGGATGGCGGGGAGGACGGTGGGAATCATTGCCAACCAGCCCATCGTGCTGGCCGGTAGTCTGGATGTTGATGCCTCGGATAAGGCAACCAGGTTCATTCGGTTTTGCGATGCCTTCAATATCCCCCTCCTTACCATTGCCGATGTTCCGGGGTATTTACCGGGAACCGCGCAGGAGTGGAACGGTATCATACGGCACGGGGCGAAACTGCTATGGTGCTACAGCGAGGCGACGGTTCCCAAGATTACACTGGTAATCCGAAAAGATTACGGGGGGTCATATCTTGCCATGTGCAGCAAGGATTTAGGGGCTGACTATGTCCTGTCATGGCCCACCGCAGAAATTGCGGTAATGGGGGCAGAGGGTGCGACAGATATCGTGCACCGAAAAGAAATCAAAGAATCCGAAGATCCTAAAAAAAAGCGGGAAGAGAAGATTGATGAATACCGCAGCCTTTTTTCAAACCCTTACATTGCTGCCTCCCGGGGGTACGTGGATGCGGTTATTATGCCCAGGGACACCCGCCCCCGTATTATTGCCGCCCTTAATATGCTGGAAAATAAATGTGAGGAACGACCCTACAGAAAACACGGAAACATACCCATGTAGAGGAAGGACCCTTCCATCGGCTCATAAATATGGATCTGTGAGGAGAATGCAATATGTTCGAAAAGGATGAATTAGATGAGCTCCGGAGTCACAAAGAGAAGTGGACGGGCAAAGTAGAGATGGGCCTGGAAAAAAGGCCGGAGAGAAAGAAAAGCTTTAATACCACTTCCAATATTCCGGTGGAACGGCTTTCTACTCCCCTGGACATTGACGATCAGTCGTATCAAAAAGAGATCGGTCTGCCCGGGGAATACCCTTATACACGGGGGGTGCAGCCTACCATGTACCGGGCTCGATTCTGGACCATGCGCCAGTACGCGGGATTTGCCACTGCAAAAGAGACCAACCAGCGCTACCGTTATCTACTGGAGCAAGGGCAGACGGGGCTATCGGTAGCCTTTGATCTCCCCACCCAGATCGGGTACGATTCCGATCATCCCCTGGCTCAGGGGGAGGTGGGTAAGGTTGGAGTGGCCATTGATTCAATCCGGGATATGGAAATTTTATTTGATCAAATTCCCCTGGATAGGGTAAGTACTTCAATGACCATCAATGCCCCTGCTGCGATACTTTTGGCCATGTATATCGCCATGGCGGAAAAACAGGGAATTGCCCCGGAAAAGTTAAACGGAACTATCCAGAATGATGTATTAAAGGAATATTCTGCCCGGGGAACTTATATTTTCCCTCCCAAGCCTTCCATGCGGATTATTACCAATATTTTTGAGTATTGTTCCAGCACTATTCCCAACTGGAATACCATAAGTATTAGCGGTTATCATATCAGGGAGGCTGGATCTACAGCGGTCCAGGAGGTTGCTTTTACGCTGGCCGACGGAATTGCTTATGTTGAGGCTGCGATTGAGGCGGGGTTGGATGTGGATGTTTTCGCCCCCCGACTCTCATTTTTTTTCAATTCTCACCTGGATTTCCTGGAGGAGATCGCTAAGTACCGGGCTGCCCGAAGACTCTGGGCTAAAATTATGAAAGAACGATTCCATGCAAAAAATCCCCGTTCAATGATGCTTAGATTTCATACCCAGACGGCAGGATGCACACTAACGGCCCAGCAGCCTGAAAACAATATCGTACGGGTGGCCTTCCAAGCCATGGCAGCAGTTTTAGGCGGCACTCAGTCCCTCCATACCAATTCCCGGGATGAGGCGTTTGCACTGCCTTCTCAAGAGTCGGTCCAGATCGCCTTAAGAACTCAACAGTTGATTGCCTATGAAAGCGGGGTAGCTGATACGGTGGATCCACTGGGTGGATCCTATTACCTGGAAAAATTGACTTCCGGAATCGAAGAAAAAGCACGGGAATATATCAATAAAATTGATGAGATGGGTGGTGCGCCGGCCGCCATAGAAGAAGGATACATTCAAAAAGAGATCCAGGATAGTGCTTACCGTTACCAAAAAGAGATCGACGAGGGAAAGAGGGTTGTGGTGGGAATGAATAAATTTAAGATAGAAGAACCTCCTCCCACAGGTTTATTAAGAGTTGATCCCAAGGTAAGGGAAGATCAGATCAGCTTAATCGAGACTCTTAAAAAAGAGCGAGACAGCGTTGAATTGGGGAGCAGCATGGCAAGATTGAAAAAAGCTGCGGAAGGGAAAGACAACCTGATGCCCCCTCTTCTGGAGGCTGTGAAGGCAGAAGCCACCCTGGGAGAAATTTGTGATCTTTTGAGGAAAATTTTTGGAGAGTACCAACCAACTACTACTATTTAACGAGGAGGCGGTTCAAATGGTTAACAGAAAAATTCGGGTTCTGGTGGCCAAGCCCGGTCTGGACGGGCATGATCGAGGAGCTAAAATCATTGCTTATGCCCTGCGGGATGCGGGAATGGAGGTAATTTATACCGGACTTCGGCAGACCCCGGAACAAATCGTAGAAGCAGCAATTCAAGAAGATGTTGATGTATTGGGTTTAAGCATCCTTTCCGGAGCCCACGATTATCTTTTTCCCCGGATCCATGAATTATTAAAAGCAAAGGAAGTAAATGATATTTTGATCATTGCCGGGGGAATATTTCCCGAAGAAGATATTCCTAAAATGAAAGCAATCGGGATCTCCGAAATATTTAGACCGGGAACTCCTACGGATGAGATTGTAAATTATATCAAATCAAACAAACCGGTAAAAAGCTAAAATAATAGTAACTGCGCAGGTGTTTTGAGTAGAAGACTGAAGGAAGAGTCAGCTGTTTCCAACATATAATTATATATTTTCCACTTCCACCGTTTTTTTACCTTCGGCCTTTAAGTCTATCTTACCTGAATAGTTACGAATAATATTGTGAATTAGAAGGGGGCGGGGAATGGAAATAGAGAAGATAGATCATATCGGGATTGCAGTAAAAAATGCCGATGAGGCAAAAAAAGTATTTCTAGATTTATTGGGTATTAAGGCAGCCGGATCAGAAACGGTGGAAGAACAGAAGGTTACCACTACTTTTATGCCGGTGGGTGACAGTGAAGTGGAATTACTGGAATCAACTACTTCCGATGGACCGGTGGCAAAGTTCATCGATTCAAGGGGAGAAGGAATCCAACACATTGCTTTCCAAGTTAAGGACATAGAAAAGGCCTTGGAGGAACTGAAAAAAAAAGGAATCCGCCTTATCGATAAAAAATCGAGGAAAGGAGCCGGAGGGGCGAATATTGCCTTTATTCATCCCAAAGAAACCTGTGGGGTTTTAGTTGAACTTTGTGAAAAATAATCAGATCGTTTTTGCACTTTAATTTTTGAGATTAGCTAGTGCCCTGTCACGCATCAACTGACGCACTTTGCTTGTTTTTTTAGACTTTTTGCAGTTACATGGCTTTATTTTTCCCGATCATCTCTTCTCGCAACACTCTGAATCTCTTGTACACACTCTATCTGGTTGCCTTGTTTAATATATGGTGAGTTACCACATAATTTACGGCTGATTGATTTTACCCATTAAGAGAACTCTGGGACTAATTTTTTTAAGGGACCCGATCTTTTGTAATTTGTCCCGGTTCATCGGAGAGGGTGGTACCTCTTGATAAATGCTGTTTTATTTATAAAAGGCAGTGCCATTAACTTAAGGAATTTTTGACTAAATATAGTTATTTTTTTCTTAAATTAATGGCATTGTCATGAAAGGAGCAGGTTATGAGTAAACTGGATTTAGAGTTAACTGATCTTCGGAAGGTTTTTCCTGAACATTTTACCGAGGAACAGATTGCAAAGGCACAAACTTTGTTTTTGAAAGAGTTGGCCTACGATATGCACAAATTCTATGGCGGTAAGATGATTACTGTTCCCAAAGCCGGTCTTTACGGTTTTAACTGGTTTAATGTCTGGTATACACCCGGAGTGTCCAAGGTATCCACCAGCATTAGGGATGACAACGATGCTTCCTTTGAACTGTCAAACCGGGGGAATTTGGTGGCGGTGGTAAGTGATTCCACCAGAGTTTTGGGAGATGGGGACTGCACACCCCCAGGCGGTCTCGGTGTCATGGAAGGGAAAGCTTTTTTAATGAAGTACTTAGGAGGCATTGATGCGGTTGCTCTCTGCGTAGACAGTTATAATAAAAAAGGAGAGCATGATGCGGATAAAATCATCGAGTTTGTAAAGATGCTTCAGCCAAGTTTCGGGGCAGTTAATCTGGAGGATATTTCTCAACCAAATTGTTATAAAGTGCTTGACACCTTAAGGGAAGAATGTGGGATTCCGGTGTGGCACGATGATGCCCAGGGGACCGGTTGCGTGACCCTGGCCGGACTCCTTAACGCTTTGAAGATTGTCGATAAAGATATTGGAAAGGCTAAAATGGCTTTTTTCGGGGCCGGCGCCTCCAACACCACGATTGTTCGCTTAATTATAAAGGCCGGTGGGAATCCGGAAAACATTATTGTGGTTGATTCCAGGGGAGGCCTACACAAAGAACGGGAAGACATTAAGGCAGATCAAAGATTTTATCGTAAGTGGGAGATCTGCGAATCCACCAACCCCAAAAAAGTCAACTCCATCGATGAAGCAATGAAGAAAGCAGACGTACTCATTGCCCTTTCCAAGCCGGGTCCGGATGTGATCAGGCCGGAATGGGTCAGCTCCATGAATAATAAAGCCATTGTATTTACCTGCGCTAATCCGGTGCCGGAGATTTATCCATATGCCGCCAAAGAGGCGGGTGCCTATATTGTAGCTACCGGGAGGGGAGATTTCCCCAATCAAGTAAACAATTCACTGGGGTTCCCCGGGATATTGAAGGGTGCTCTAATTGTAAAGGCAAAGAAGATAACCGACGATATGGCGATTGCGGCTGCCTATTCCATGGCGAAAACCGCTGAAACAAGAGGTATTAACCCGGAAAATATTGTCCCTCTTATGTCCGAATGGGAAGTCTTCCCGGCCGAAGCAAGAGATGTGGCCGTCCAGGCAATAAAAGACGGGGTGGCCAGGGTGAAACTGAGCAGTGAAGAGGTTTATAAAAAAGCGGAAGAGGATATTAAAGAATCAAGAGCGCTCGTTTCCCATTTGATGGAATCGGGTTATATTAAGAAACCGCCCATGGAAATTCTGGAAAGGGTCCTTAAAAAAGTGGTAGAAAAAATAGAGTAAATAATAGAATTTGTTCACAGTTTACGGGTTGCAAGTTAACTATTGGTAAAAACCCGGACCTAAGATGTAAATGACAGAGTTCTTTTTTTGAAGATTTTTAAGCCTTGAACAATTTAAAAAAACTACGAACCCTAATTCCGGAATTGGAATCAATATAAAACATGTTTTTTATCGTTATAAAATTCATTTCATTGAAAAACCGTGAACCGTGAACGGTTAGGATAATAGTTAACTTAGTCTGTTTGCGACTCAATTGAAAGAGTAAAATAGAATTGAGAGGAGTAAGATAATGAGAGAGGTTTCTACCGATGAGATTATTAAGGTAATAAGAGATCTTTGTATGGACGCCAATTACAATCTGGGCGAAGATGTTCTGGCTGCTTTTGATCGGGGGATCAAAGAGGATGAATCACCGGTGGCCGCAGAAATTCTGGAAGAACTGAAGGAGAATGCCCGGATTGCTCGAGAAGAACAGGTCCCCATCTGCCAGGACTGCGGACTTGCTGTCCTGTTTATCGAATTGGGGCAGGAGGTTCATGTTACTGGAGGAAACTTTAGGGAAGCGGTTGACGAAGGGGTTAGGCAGGGCTATGCTGATGGTTACTTAAGAAAATCGGCCTGCCACCCGTTTACCCGAAAAAATACGGGGGATAATACCCCGGCGGTTCTTTATGTCGATATTGTGCCGGGGGATAAAATAAAGATCACCATTGCCACCAAAGGGGGTGGTAGTGAAAACATGAGCAGAGTGACCGTAATGGCCCCTGCAATGGGAATTAAGGGGGTAAAGGATTTCGTGGTAAAAAGGATGGAAGAGGCCGGTTCCAACCCTTGCCCGCCCACCATCGTGGGAGTAGGAGTAGGGGGAACTTTTGAAAGGTCATCATTTCTTGCCAAAAAAGCCCTTTTAAGAGAGATAGGGAAGCGGAACTCTGATCCGGAATTGGCCGAAATTGAAAAGGAAGTTTTAGAGAGGATCAATAAACTTGGAATAGGGCCGATGGGATACGGGGGCAATACTACTTGCTTTGATGTCTTCTTTGAAGTCGAGCCTTGCCATATTGCCAGTTTACCGGTAGCGGTAAATGTTCAGTGTCATGCGTCAAGGCATAAGGAAGCAGTTATCTGACACCTCTGTTTTTTACGAAACATTGCTTTTCATAACAAAACCATCTCCGTCACTTAATCAAAGGCGGGTAAGGTTTTTCCGAACTCTAACTGTTTTGCTTCAAAAACATATTAAATTTGGAGGAAAAAATGCCGGATCACATAACATTAACTACCCCGCTTTCCGACCAGGATGTGGAGAATTTAAAAATCGGAGACAAGGTACTTTTGAATGGTATTATTTACACCGGAAGAGACGCGGCCCACAAGAGACTGATTGATCTCATCAATCAAGGAAAAGAACTCCCCATTGATATTAAAGGCCAGATAATTTATTATGTAGGGCCTGCTCCCGCCAAGCCGGGGCAGGTGATCGGTTCGGCCGGGCCCACCACCAGCTACCGAATGGATCCCTATGCTCCCAGCCTGATGAAATTGGGGATGAAAGGGATGATCGGCAAGGGAAATCGTGCTCCGGAGATTGTAGAAGCCATGAAAAAATATAAGACGGTTTACTTTGGGGCCACCGGAGGAGCAGGGGCACTAATTGCAAAAACCATAAAAAAATCAGAGATCGTTGCCTACGAGGATTTGGGGCCCGAGGCCATAAGGCGCCTGGAGGTAGAAAATTTTCCGGTGGTAGTGGTCAATGATACTCTGGGAGGCGATCTTTACGTAGAGGGGGCCAGGAAATACAGGAAGGAATAACCGTGACTGACAATGGGTAATATCTAAGAAGTATAAAAAGCGGAGTAGTAATAATGAGAAACTTGGGATACAGGAAAAGAATTGAGATAGTTACTCACGACGTCCTCATTTTTGGTTCAGGTCTGGCAGGGCTTCGAGCGGCGGTAGAAATTGCCCGAAAGGGCAATGATTCTATTAATATGGGTATTATTTCCAAGGTACAACTCCAGCGTCCTCATTCGGTGTGCGCAGAAGGAGGCAGTGCGGCAGTCCTGCGCGAAGATGAAGGTGATAACTTTGACCTTCATGCCTGGGATACCGTGAAGGGTTCCGATTTTTTGGCAGACCAGGACGTAGTTGATTTATTCGTTGAGGCATGCCCCAAAGAGCTTTTACTCCTTGAGCACTGGGGAATGCCCTGGTCGCGGTCGGAGAATGGCAGAATCAAACAGCGTCCCTTCGGAGGGCATAGCTTTAACAGGGCCAGCATGGCGGCGGATAAAACCGGTTTTTTTGAGGTACAGACCCTATATGACACCCTGATGCGTTATAAAAATTTTTCCCGTTACGATGAATTTTTTGTTACCTCTATCCTTACTTCAGGCAATGAGTTTCTTGGGCTGGGCGCCATCGATTTGAGCACCGGCCGTTTTTTTATCTTACGGGGTAAGGCTATGATAATTGCCACCGGCGGGGTGGGAACTCTGTACGGTTTTACCACTTATTCGCAGACCGTGAGTGGCGATGGCCAGGCTTTGGCCTACAGGGCTGGATTTAGACTTGAGGATCCGGAATTTATCCAGTTTCATCCAACCGGCCTTGTTCCTTCCGGTATCCTGATGACAGAGGCGTGTCGTGGAGAGGGGGGATATTTAAAAAATTCAAAGGGCGAACGCCTCATGGCCAAGTATGCACCGGAAAAGATGGAACTGGCACCGCGGGATGTGGTATCCCGTTCCGAGATGACTGAAATACTGGAAGGGCGTGGATTTCGGGAATCCGATGGATTAGATTTCATCCATTTGGATCTTACCCATCTGGGAGCGGATAAGATCAATCAAACCCTACCTTTAATCCGGGAAGTATGCATGAAGTTTATCGGCCTGGACCCCATTTTTGAAAGGATCCCGGTTAGACCGGTGGCCCATTACAGTATGGGAGGAATTGAAGCGGACATCAGAGGAAAAACAGCGATGGAGGGGGTATGGGTAGCGGGAGAGGTATCCTGTATGTCCCTGCATGGCGCCAATCGTCTGGGTTCAAATTCTACTACCGAATGTCTGGTATGGGGGGGCATAACCGGCGAAGAAGTGATTAAGTATTTGAAAGCTGATCCGCCTTCCCCGGATCTATCTTCAAATCGGATTGATGCCGAGTACAGCCGGATTTTTTTTGATTTCCTTCAGAAAAACGGTAGTGAAAATCCTTATGAAATACGGCAAGAATTACGCAATACAATGGATAAATACGTAGGGGTTTACCGAACCGGAGAGGATTTAAGGGAAGGGCTCAAACAAATCAAGGAGATTAAAGAACGATTTTTGCACATCTACATCCAGGATAAAGGATCTGTCTATAATTCCAATTTGATTAATGCTATGGAAACGGAGAATCTCCTTGATCTGGCCGAAGGGGTGGTGATGGCGGCTTTGGCACGCACCGAGTCCCGAGGGGGGCACTCTCGGACCGACTTTCCACAACGGGATGATGAGAAATGGCTTAAACATACCTTAATAAGCTATAGTGAAGATGGACCACAACTTGACTATAAGCCGGTAAACATTACCAATTGGAAACCGGTGGAACGTAAATATTGAGGAGAGGAAAGGATGAAAGATAAAAGAAGTTACGATAACCATTTGGGAATAGTGGGCTGGCTGGGAGGCGGGAGATGGGGGATAGAGCGCTACTTGTATACCCTTCACCGGGTGACCGGGGTGGGAATCTTGCTGTTTTTTATCATCCATATCTTTGAAAGCTCGCTTCGTATTCTGGGGCGGGAAACCTGGGACGCGGTGATGGAAGTGATGACGAATCCTATTTTTAAGGCAGGCGAAATTCTGGTCTTTGCGGCCTTTGCCTTTCATGCCCTAAACGGGATTCGACTTATTTTTATTGAGTTGGGTTTGGCAGTGGGAAAGGCGGAGGACCCGATTTACCCTTACCGTTCATCCATCAATACCCAGCGGTCTTTAATGATAGTAACGATGATATTGAGCGCCCTTTTAATGATTGCGGGAGGATACGATTTAATATTTTTGGGACATTAAGGAGGAAAGTCTCATGAAAGAAACTGGTTACTGGACTTGGTTCATCATTTCGGGGCTGATTACTTTTTTTATTCTTGGCCTCCACATGTTGATCGTGCACCTGGATGGAATGCTGGGAATTTTTAGCCATGCAGATGGCGGGGCCGTTGTCTGGGAAAATGTAATTCAACGAAGCCGATCCCAATTTTTTAGCATTGCCTACATTATTTTACTTGGGGCAGCCCTGTACCACGGATTTTATGGATTACGAACCATCTTATTAGAATTGGGGATCGGAAAGCAGGCCCAACAGCGTCTTACCAAATTTTTGTGGTTAACAGGTATCTTACTTTTCCTGGTTGGCACCTATGTATCGCTGGCGGTGCGAACAATGGAAGCACCCATCTTATAACCGGGATTTTTGAATCGTAGGCGCCATCCATGGCAAAACAAGATATTTTGATGCTGTTTCTTGGATATTTTTCCAGGCATCTTCAATGCAAGATAATAATTCGCCTGGGTTTAAAACTTTGACGAGGAAGGGTGGAAAAATGGAGACTGAAAATCAGCAAAAACGTAACATCATTTTTCATATCCGGCGTTTTGATCCGGAGCTAGATGAGGTCCCCCGCTGGCAAAAATTTACGGTTTCGGTGGAGCCGGGGATGACAGTGCTGGATGGCTTGCATCATATTAAGGAAACCCAGGACGCAAGCCTCTCCTGGCGGTATTCCTGCCGAATGGGGGTATGCGGCAGCTGCGCCATGTTAATAAACGGAATTCCCACCCTGGCCTGCAATACCCAGATTATGGATGTAACCAGTCAGAAATTAACCCTGGCGGCCCTCCCCAATTTTGACATAATTCGGGATCTGGTGCCTGACTTAACCCCCATGTTTCGGGACCATGTATCCATCCAACCTTATATCCAGAGGGATGATAACAAGGAGATGGAAAATCCCACCCGCGAATTTTTTCAGACCCATGACGAACTCGAAGAATATCTCCAGTTTACTTATTGCATTAAATGCGGTTGTTGCGCGGCGGCCTGCCCCACCATGGCCGCTGACCGGAAATATATGGGGCCGATGCCGCTTGCCCAGGCATATCGGTATAATAAAGATAGCAGGGATGGAGGCCAAAAAGACAGAAATGATGTGATAACGGCGTCCCACGGTGTTTTTAGCTGTCATTACGCGGGTGAATGTTCTAACGTTTGCCCCAAGGGGGTGGACCCGGCCCGGGCAATTCAGCACATGAAAAAGGATCTGGTACTGGGTTACCTGAGATTGAGAAAAGATAAAAAACCATGTCAGGTGGTGGGCATTCCCACCGGTGAATCCAAACCGGCGATTGCCGCCCCCGAACATACGGTTAAGTGAGCGAAACTTAAAAAGTTCACGAAACTGTGAACGGTTACCCTTTTTCATGGATTGGAAACAAGCCGGGGAGATCAATTTATTTAGCTATTAACGCCCAGGGGGGGAGGGAGCTTAAACTAATCCCGAAAACATAAAGGGCAATAGTATACATAATTGCGGTAATAATCACTACCCCGAAAAGATCGATGGTAATTCCCGCCTTTGCCATGCTGGGTATGGTTACCCATCCGCTGCCGAAAACAATCGCATTGGGAGGGGTAGCAACCGGCAGCATAAATGCGCAGGAAGCGGAAATTGCCCCCGGGATCATTAAAAGGAGGGGGTTAAAGCCCATGGCGACGGCAGCGAATGCCAGTATCGGCATCATCATGGTTGCGGTGGCGGTATTGGAAGTAAGCTCGGTCAAAAAAGTGACCATCAAGCAGACAAAGACAGTCATCAAAAAAGGAGAAACTCCCTTTAGCCCGATAAGATTTTGCCCAATCCATTGATCCAGTCCTGAGGATTTAAAGCCTTCCGCCAGAGAAAATCCTCCACCAAAAAGAATCAGAATTCCCCAGGGAAGTTGCCTGGTAGTTTTCCAATCCATAAGAAATTTACCTTGCTTCAAATCAACTGGAACCAAAAAAAGGATTGTTCCCATGGCCATAGCCACGGTTGAATCATGGACGAAGCTGGGGTGAGGCAAAAGATTTGACCAGCCGGGGATAGTAAATGCTCCCAAATTGATGTTTCTTCGAAATATCCAGAGAAAAGCGGTAAGGACAAAAATAATCAGAACGTAAAATTCACCCCTGCCCATTTTACCAAGCGCTCCTATCTCTTTCTCGATGATTCTTTTTCCCTGCCCGGGTAAACTTATTGCCGTCAATTTAACAGGAGAGACAAAATTGATCAGATAAAACCATGCCAAAGGAAGAAAGATTGCCACCAGAGGAAGGCCTACCATCATCCACTGAAGAAACCCGATCTCAGGGGCATCTGGAAACAATTGGTTAAAAAACCCAGCCAGGACAATATTGGGTGGGGTTCCGATCAAGGTGCCGATTCCTCCGATGCTTGCCCCGTAAGCAATGCCCAGCATGAGAACCAGTCCGAAATTGTTTTTCACGATCTCCCGCCGGCCGGATTCGCTGCCGTCAACTGATAAATCTCCGGAGGACAATTGAGTTACCACTGCCATGGCAATGGGCAACATCATCATGGCAGTGGCTGTATTGGAAATCCACATGGATAAAAAAGCGGTGGCAAGCATAAAACCGAAGACCAGACGTTTGGGACTTACTCCGACTATTTTGATGATATGGAGGGCCAACCTGCGATGGAGGTTCCATCTTTCCATTGCCAGGGCGATCAAAAATCCGCCCAGGAATAGAAAAACCATCTGATTTGCATAAGGGGCTGCTGCCTGCGAACCTTTCATAACTCCAAGGATAGGAAAAAGAAAGAGAGGCAATAGGGCGGTAGCTGAGATGGGAATTGCTTCGCTGATCCACCAGACAGCCATCAGAAGAGCAATGGCCGCTACCTGTCCGGCATTGGGTGTCATTCCATCAGGATTTTTGATCAGGAGAAGAAAAATAAATAAAAGAGGCCCCAGGATTAAGCCGATCAACTTCCTTAATCCGTATTTTTCCTTGGTATATACCACCAGAACTACCTCACAGTTTTAATGTGGTTGTTTTTTCTGTGAGAGTAAGGCTGCTTTCATTTGATGGTAACTGTCAACATAATGGTCGATTAAGCTTAAACCGTAAGCTGATGTAGTGTCTGGATGAAAAGTCTCTATTATTGTTATTGCGAGAGAGGTACGCCCGAAGCAATATCCCGGGAATAAAGGGATTGCTCCTCGTTCGTTCTTCACTCCTCGCAATGACAGCTCGAAATTGAGGGTTTTCGTTCAGGCACTATAAATATAAGCAAGGGCCCATTATAT
>DAOWNY010000031.1 GCA_030642325.1 Deltaproteobacteria bacterium | reverse complement strand
CGTTAAGGGCGGGAACCTTAAGACTATTTTAATGGTATCTTTTCCTGCCACCCCATCCCTCGCCGGAGTTTACGGCAAATCAAGAACAGTTAAGGTCTCCTGGCTCTTCCGATTCCGGCCGCCTTCCCATTTCCCATAAAAGTGAAACAGTGGCTTAACTGACCAGAACATTTATTCCAGTTTCCTGGAATCGGAATTACAGTTGCGGGGCAGCAGCGGCTTTTCACCGCTTTCCCTTTCCCTGTTCTTTATTTTCTTCTATCTGATTCTTTTACCTCGAAAATTAATTAAATGCTTGGACTTTCTTGCCAAAAATTTGGACTTTCTTGCTTTTATTGTCTTCCCATTAAAAATTTTTTCTGGTATGCGGATGGGGACATCCCTTTAAGCCTTCTAAAAACCCTGTCAAAATAGGAAAGATCATTAAACCCCACGGCAAAACAGACCTCGGTTATATTCATCGTCTGAGTTTTTAGTAAAATCTTCGCCCTATTGATCCGTTTCTGGTTGAGACATTTTTTGAAGGTATTTCCCTCTGTTTTCTTAAAAGTCCTGGCAAAGTGGGACTTGCTCATACCACTCGCTCTGGATACTTTTTCGAGGGTTATCGGTTTATCCAAATTTTCTTCGATGAACCGTAATGCTCTTTCAATATTATCCGATCTCTGAGGCATCATAATATTTATTGAATAAGTTTGATTTTCGGCAACTGAAAAATCAATAATAAATTGGTATCAGCAAAAGAAACAGGGGTAACTGCACCTGGATTCCCGGTTTCGCGGGAATCCGGAAGGGTTGTTGAAGTAAAAGGGCTACCCCTGCTTATTTTGATGTTACATAAATTGATTGGCAAGAAAACTATGGCAAACTTGCCGGGATATATTATTTTAGTTTTATGAAATATACAGACTCGACACAGATTCAACGATTAAAATTTGATTGTGGTTGAAGCAGCCAAAAATTTCGACCGGTGCAGTTAGGTATTAGCTTTTGCATGAAACCATTCAACATCCGCTTGATCTCGTTACATTTGCCGATCTAATTCCACTTCAGTTGAGCGATCAGCTGCCGGCACACAAACGTTTAGCTTTGAAAAACCGAGGTATTACGGCAGCTTGAAATAAACACCCAATGGGTGAAAATTTGTAATAGCAAAACATCATGCGATCAGTTTGGCTAATAGCTAACTGCTAAAGGCTAACCGCACAGCTTGAAAAATTTCAAAACCTAAACTGTTACGCCCGGATAAATTTTTATCAACTCTAATCAAGTTCTTTTAGTTCTTTTGAAACGCTCTCTTTCTTCTCCTTTGGTTCGGTCATGGATTTCTCATAGACCTTTTTATAGATTTTGTCCGCCATCCGGCCCGGATAACCGTCTGGGGAAATTTTATTTTCGGGTGCATCAGGATTTATCACCTGGGCGGAAAATAGTTTTTCATACCTTTTGCCGAAATCCCGGGATAAATTCATTTGCCTTCTGCAACCTTGCCCCAAAAAAATGACGGATAAAAATCCCCCCAAGATTAAAATATAAATGATAAAATTTTTTTTATACCTTACCATTAAATCTCTCCATATCCCTGATTGCCGGTATTATATAAAAGCTTTTCCTTCTATTCCGGACCACCGTTTTCCAAATTTTTTTTTAATCTATCAAGATTATCTTGGGCCACTAAAAAATCGGGTTTTATCCCCCTGGCTTTGCCGTACATCTTTCTCGCCATTTTACTCTCCCCTTTAAGCTGCAATATGACCCCCATATCATTGTAAGCCTCGTGAAGCGGCAATAATTCCCTCAGCAGCTTAAGGGCGTTTTTCTCCCGGCCGGTCATTCCGTACAAAATGGCGAGATTTCTTTGTGCTTTAACAAAATCAGGATCAAGGGCGATACCGGCTAAAAAATTATTTTCTGCTTCTTCAAAATGACCTTTAATAAGCTCGGAAAACCCAATATTGTTATAAAATCCTGCCCTGGCAGGATTTAACGATATAGCTTTTTTGTAGCAAGCAATGGCTAAATCTCCCTTTGCCAGGAGATCATAGGTTATTCCCAGGCCATCATGGGCAGCGGCATAATTTATATCAATTGACAGGGATTTTTTGAAATGTTCAACTGCCTTTTCATATTCTCCTTTTTCCCGGCAGCACACCCCCATCAAATAACAGACCCCGGCTAAATGACCCCCTTCATCTTTTGCCTTTTTAAGTTGCATAAGGGCCACATCGTAGAACTTTTTTGCTGCCAATACCTTGGCCAGTTCAAAATAATCCGGTTTTACCTTCCTTTCCTGCCGGGAAAATTCTCTTTTTTCTTCCATCCTTGAAGAAAAAAGATTCGTGTCTTTTCTGGTTAACTCTTCTCCTTTTATGCAACCGCTAAGGATAAAATTAATAAACAGCGCAAAAAAAATAAGTTGTTTCATATAATTTTTTCCAATCAATAAAACCCTTTTAAACGTTCCACTAAATTTATCAGGGCAGGACCGATAATCACGATTAAAAGCGCCGGCATAATAAGTAATATCAACGGAAGGGTAAGCTTGGTGGAGACGGTTTGGGTCTTTTCCTCCGCCATCTGCTTTCTCTCCGTTCTTAAGGAATCGGAATATACTCTCAGGGCATGGGTAATGTCCGTCCCGAATTTGGCGGACTGGATTAAAACGTTTACAACGCTTATTAGACTCTTTTCCCCGTTCCTTTTGCTCAAGTTCAAAAGGGCCTCTTCTCGGGGGAGTCCCCCCTGTACTTCGAAAAAATACTGGGCAAATTCTTTTGAAAGAACAGGGGCAATATCGAAAAGTTCCCGGCTTATCCGATAAAGCGCCATATCAAAACTTAAGCCGGCTTCAATACATACTAAAATAAGATCCAGGGTATCCGGCAACTCTTTAAATATCTTCTGCTGCCGCAGTCTTATTTTTCGATTGAGAATTAACCCGGGCAGGTAATAACCGCCGGCCATCGGAAAAATAGCATACATTAGATCAGTGGGCTGAAAACTGCCGTTCCCAATGGCATTTAGGAGAAAAAAAAGGGCAAATCCCAGCCCGGCTCCCAGCCTGATTCCATAGTATATGCTCACTGCATCAAAATTACGGTAACCTGCCCAGGTTAATAGTTTTTTAATGTCAATAAGTTCATCTGTCTTCCTTGGGGTTGCTGCCACCCCCAGAAAGATAAGCATCCTTCTTAAATTAGAAAAAGAAGGAGGTTTCTGATTTTTGTATTCCTCGGATTCTTCCCTGGATCCAAACATACGGTAGGTCAAAACCGCTCTTCTCCGGCGCTTTTCAAACTGGTAATAAACGTACATAATGCCGCTCGTTACCAGGGAAAAGGTAATAAGAGGAGGCAGATATAAAAAAAAGCTATTCATATTTCGATCCTGGTAATGGTTTTCATAATAATAAATCCTGCTGCCTCCAAAACCAGGGCAATAAGGAGCATCATCTTTCCAAGGGGGTGGGTAAAGAGGACTGTGATATATTTCGGATTCAAAAAATAGGTTGTCCCGGCAAAGATCATCGGCAAAGATCCCAGTATCAAACTGGACATTTTTCCTTCCGCACCGAGAGCTTTAACTTCTCTTTTCAGCTTGAATCTTCCTCTGATAGTTTCACTGAGACCATTGAGAATCTCGGCCAGATTTCCTCCTGTTTCCCTTTGAACAATGAAAGCGGTAGTTAGTATTCTGACTTCCGGAAGATCCGGAAAACGTCGGGAAAAATTTTTCATGGCGATCTCAAAAGGAACCCCCAGCGAAATTTCCTCCTGGATGGTTTTTATTTCCCGGCCCAGGGGGGGCGGAAAACTGTGCCCTGCTTCATTAAGAGCACCGTCAAGGGATTGTCCGGATCGAAGCGCCCTTACCATCAGATCAATAGCATCCGACATCTCACTTACCATCTTTTCTTCCCTCTTTTTTTTTCGATAAATCAGATATAAAAAAGGAAGGGAAAGCCCGATGATAAAACATATCCCCAGTAACAAAAAATTACGAAATACAATAAGACCCGGTATTAAAAACAAGACGGCAATTCCGGCGCTAATCATGATGAATCTGTCCACCGTTAGGGGAATATCAGATTGAACAAGCAGCATTTCCAGGTGGTTAACATCCATAAAAACAGAAAGTATCCTTGCAGCTCCTCCCCTTTCCGTTTTTTTTCTGAACACTTTTTCTCTTGAATCCGAAATCCGAAAAGCTTCATTGCTGAATCGTTCCAGGAATTTCTCTTTCTTGATATACTTACGATCTTTGTCAAGATAATAAAAGGATAGAGCAAAAAATCCTGAAGCTATGGATACCACTATAAAAATAATCATTTATTTTTTGTTCCTATACCTCTTTCTGGAATTTGAATATCGCCGGATCGAGTTTGATGCCATATGACTGCATATGATCATAAAAGATAGACATAATCCCGGTGGAATTGAACTTTCCGCATATTCTACCTTTATTGTCCACCCCCCTTTGCTCGAAGGTAAAGATATCTTGAAGGAGGATAACGTCTCCCTCCATTCCTATTACCTCCGAGATGGATAAAACCCTCCGGGTTCCGTCCGGAAGTCTGGCAAGGTGAACGATAATGTTAATGGCATGAGCCACCAGACCCCTTAGAGACTTTTCCGAAAAAAAGGCGGTTCCCATGCTCACCATCACCTCCAGTCTTGTCAGGGCATCCCGGGGGCTGTTGGCATGAATGGTACTCATGGACCCCTGATGACCGGTATTCATGGCCTGGAGCATATCCATAGCCTCCGCCCCCCTCGATTCACCCACAATGATTCGGTCCGGCCTCATCCTCAGACTGTTTTTTACTATATCGGTCAGAGTAATTTCCCCCTTACCCTCTATGTTTGGCGGTCTTGCCTCAAGTTTTACCACGTGGAGCTGCTGCAGTTTCAGCTCCGCACTGTCCTCAATGGTAATGATGCGCTCGTTTCCGGGGATGAAGGAGGAAAATATATTAAGGAGGGTTGTTTTGCCGCTGCCGGTGCCTCCGGAAATCAAAATATTAAGCTTGGAGCGCACGGCCGCCTTAAGATATCCGATCATCTCTCCGGTCAGGGTGAGATTTTGAAGGACATTTTCCGCCTTGAGCGGATTGTGCCCGAATTTTCTTATGGATAGGGCCGGTCCATCTAAGGCAATGGGAGGTATTACCGCATTAACCCTGGAACCATCGGGCAGTTTGGCATCCACCATCGGGGAAGATTCATCTATTCTCCGTCCCACCGGGGCAACTATCTTATCGATTATTTGCATCAGATGTTTGTTATCTCTGAACTGGATGGGGCTTTCATAAAGAACACCGCTTTTCTCAACATATACCTTGGCATACCCGTTAACCAGGATATCCTGCACAGTATCGTCCCGCATCAGCGGTTCCAGGGGGCCCAACCCGGCAATCTCATTCATGACATCGGAGATCAGCATTGCCCTCTCCCGCTGATTAAGAGGAATGCTTTCCCCGGCCATTATTTCCTGCAGAGCATCTCTTATTGAAGCGGTCAGAATGTCCCGGGAAAGCTCATCAATGGAATTTAAATCCAATTCTTCAATCAACCGAAAGTGCACCTCAGCCTTGATTTTGTGATAAGCGTCCCTACCTAATTGATCTTCGCCTTTTTGTATTTCACCGGGCACCGGTTTTATTTGTCCCCGCTTCAATTTTTCACTCAGTTTCAACCGAAAATCTACCTTTCTTTTGTATCAGCTCAATAAGCAGGGGTAAATTGTATCCGGATTCCCGGATGCGCGGAAATCCGGAAGGGTTGTTGAAGTAAAGGGACTACTCCTGCTTGTTGAGATGTTACTTTCTTTTTATGTTTTAAGGGCAGTTGAAATAAATCTACCCAAACCCAAGGCTTCCCGCCACCCTCGTTTTTCTTGTTTTGGTTTTATCCCGGTAAGTTTAGAAGCAAATTTTGCTATATCCCTGTTTATCCTGGAGCTTTCCCTGACTAACTCCAGGGGTTTGCCGCTATTTATGGCATCAGTGGCCGTTAAATGATCATTGGCGATTAGTGCGAACGCAGGCTGTTTTATAATCTGGAGAATATCATCAGGGGTAAGTTCGCTTCTTTCCACATATCTGTTTAAGACAACCGATACTTTTTCTTCCCCGAATCCAAGTTCCTGCAATAATTGCAATCCCTTCCGAACCGATTTAACCACCGGCAGGCTTTGCTGGATGAGAACAAATACCCGGTCCGATAAGTTCATTGCGGCAATGGTGCGCTCGCTGAACTCATGGGGCAGGTCAATGATGATATAATCCATGAATTTGGCAAATAAAGACAGGATATTGGTTATATCTTCTCCTTTTATATCCTCGGGATCACTTATTTCTTCAGGGGTGGAAAGCACATAAAACCCCCTTTCATGACGGATAAGAGAGGAAAGTAAAAGATTTTCATCCATTCTTTTAAGGTCCCTCACCATGTCAAAAGCGGTATAGGCAGGAGGTAGATCAAGGAATACACTCACATCCCCCATATCCAGATTTAAATCCACTGCCGTTACTCTCTCCCCGGACAAACTGTGGATATGATCAGCCATGTTTACGGCCAGAGTAGTAGTCCCAAGGCTTCCTTTTGTGCTGAAAAAGGAATAGATCTTTCCCCGCCTGGTTACTCCCTCCCGGGTTTGAATGGAATCCTCTAATGATTTTAATATTGCCCCACTGGCAACCGGAAAAATTATATAATCGGCAACCCCGGCACGCATGGACTGCAGCAACAGGTCGGAATTTTTTTCCTTTGCCAGCAAAAAGATTAATATTTTTGGGGAAATTCGATTGATCCTTTCTGCCAGTAAAAGACCCTCTTTTGAATTATTTACAATGTCAATAAACACCAACCCCGGAATATTTTGTTTTACAGCCCCATAAGCCTCAAGGGGATCATCAAACACCCCATTTATCTCCACCAGTGGCTGGATCTCTTCTGTTACATTTTCGATCAGGGACCTGTCTTCACTTATAATCACCGCTGTTTTTTTATCCGCCACTTTTGATCCTTCTATCTGGTAAAACCCATGGAACCTGAAAATGCAGGCATTAAATCAGGGCTGATCTTTATTTTGTCGCCATGGGTCCTATTTTTTATAAAAAAATCCATGTCTCCGGGGAGGTAAGTATCAAGGCCGGGAAGTGCCGTTACTTCCTCCTGATTCAACGGTTTGACCAAATGAACCGTCACGATGATCACCAGTTCCGTCTCGTTTTTTCGATATTCTTTGCTGGTAAAAAGTGTACCCAAAAATGGTAAATCTCCCAAAAAGGGGATTTTATTGTTCACCGAATATAAATCTTCTTTGATCAAACCGGCCATCACAAAAGTCTGGCCGTCCTTAAGCTGAAGAGTTGTGGACCCGCGCCTGGTTTTTAATCCCGGCACCGATACACCCCCCGACATAATGGCAAGAGAATAATCAGGTGTGCTTACCTCGGGGGATACATCGAGAGTGATGGTTTCTTTGCCTACCACGGTGGGGGTGAAGCTCAGCATTACCCCGTATTCTTTGTACTCAATGGAAGTACGGCCGTATTCTCCTTCCTGGGGTACCGGAAATTCTCCTCCAACCAGAAAATTCGCCGATTGACCGCTCATGGTAATTAAAGTGGGTTTGGCCAGCAAATGGACAATGCCCTGTCCCTTTAACAGACTGAGAATGGCCAGGGCATTATCTTTGATGGAATGAACCACCACCTGAAAGGCATCGCCATATGGAGAACCAATGGCCACGGAGCTGGCCAGGTCGGAAACAAGGCCACTGTTATTTGACTCAATGCCACCGGTGGTTCCCTGAGCACGAGTCCCAAAACCTTCGTGACGACCTTTTGCATTTCCAGCTGAAAAAACGCCGATTCCCCAATCGTTATTAGTCAGGAACCCCAGCCCCAGTTTTTTCATGTTCGACCGGGATACCTCGGCAATCTTCACTTCCAGCTGCACTTGCTGGGAACCTCTTAATGAAATCAGATTTACAATAGCCGACGAATAGCCGGATACCAAAGTAAGAACCGCCTGTAATGTTTCCTGACTATCCACTTCACCAGTCAGGATAACCCCTTCCCTGCCGGCGCTTACTTTCACCTTTGCCGCCTCCGGAATCAGCCTTTTTAACTCCTTTTTGATTTGGTTGATTAAAGAACCGGGGATATAAACGATTACATCGAATGTTCTGGTAGTTTCATCCGGGTACCAAACAATAATATTGGTCCCTCCAGGCTTTAAGGCGTTCACCAGAATTTGCTTCCTGGTAATCGCCTTGACTTTGGCAATCTCGGGATCACCCACTGCTACCCTGATCGTCTCCCGTTTTGTTGAAAGGACAAAGGATTTTCCCGACTCGATTTTTAAGGGAATACTTTCGGTTATTTTTTCCTGGGGAACTAACTTAGCTTCATCGCTCATTGCCGTATTAAAAGAAAAAAGGGTAATCATGACAATAAAAGCGGTGTTTATAAAAAATAACCGGGGGAAATAATATTTTATCATGATTACCAACCCTGAAGAGAACGATCCGAATCAAGCCCGGTTCCGGAAATTACCTCCACCTCGAACCCCCTGTTAACCCTTATATCCAGAGATTCAGAGTGCTCATTGTCGTACCAAAGAATTAATTGGGTGGAGCCGGGCGCAATACCGATCAACTGGATCTGTCTCGGGCCAAGCAAATTTACATCGGCAATCTCCTTCTTCACCACCGAGACCCGGCTGATGGATCTTTCTCTCCTCAGAATTACGCTTTTATGCCGAAATACTTTAATTTCAAGGGGCGGCGGCCCTTCATTGCCTGATACGGGTATGGCGGTAATCACCCATATTATTAAAAATTTAAGCAAAAGATTATAATTAAGATAACTTCCCACAGGATCCATCCTTTTATAGTATTGATTTGGTATTTGCCATTGATTTACTGTGTTAGCTTGATGCCGAGTAAAATATTTTTACAACAATAGCCGGTAATACCCCGGTTACTTATAAAATGCCCTTTGCCTCCATTCCGTCCCCTTGATCAATTCGACCCTGGAGACTTCCCTCTTTTGGGTGATAAGATCGGCAAGCTTCTGTCCCCGGGTTTTGACTACTTGTTTATCCTCCGGGTTTCTGCTCACAAGCCTGATAATACTCTTACTGGTGGCATCGGAGATAACCGAAATCTTTTCAACCTCTTTTGGGGAGACAAGCAGAGTGACTTTTTTAACCGGACTTTTAATCTCATTTTTTCCTCCAAAAAGATGCTCGGTAGCAAGTACCTCAACATTCTGGAGTAATGTTCTGGAGGACATCTGGTACTCCGTCACCTTTCCCTGGGCACCGGGAGAGATATTGCCCCCACTGGCAAATTTACTAATCGGGCAGGTAACAATTACATCCACCCGATCACCCGGACAAAGATAGCCGCAAATACCATCGGTATCCTTTGTTACGATAGTGATCGCCCGCTTCCCCTTCCTGATTTCAGGAAGATCAAAATTACTTATCATGCCCTTGCCGGGAGCAAACAAAGCCTCACCCAATTCCGTTTTTTCATGATCGCCGGGATTTCTTAAAACCAGTCTAATTCTGGATCCTTCACAGGCAGCCGACAGGGGCGGAATGTCGACATCCTTTATCATCAGGGTTACGGTCCACGATTTTTTCGAGGCAGCCTTTTTCCCCTTTTTTTGTTTATCCAAAGCCACTCCCATTACTTCTGCTTCCGTGAGGATGACCCGTGATATTTTTCCTTTCTCAGGTAAATCATTAGTGGCAACTATGTCAACCCGATCACCTTTTTTCAGCTCGCGGTGAGAAATTCCGGAAACCTCATCCACCTTGATGCTGATAGCTCTCATCCCGAATTCGATGCCTCCGGAAAACCCTTTGGACCTTTTTGTTTCAAGCCTTTTTTTATTTACCAGCTCTCCCTGATAAATCAAGGAACCGGATTTCCCGCCGATCACCTCTTCCATGCGAAAAAAAGAACCTGAGGGAACTTTGTCATCAGGCCACGTTATCATCTTAAGCTTATCTTTAACCAAAGTTTCTCCTGCCTCTATGTCCGAAGAGGCAGCTACCAGTTTAACCTCCGAAACCCGCGGTTTATTGATTGTCCAATAGACCCACTTTGCGGCAATTATCCCAAATAAGACGGCAATCAATAAAACAATAACGCTACGAACCTTACGAACTTTTGAATACACCCTTTTACCTTTGATATGAGATCGATATTATGGAAAAGCCATCACGCTTTTTGCAGCAAGGGCATCCGGCAACATTTTGTCCGGCAGATAGCCGGTAAATGGTTGATATATCCAATTTTCTACTCGAACATTAATTCTTCGGGGAAGAGAATCACCCTCATCCTCAATCACCGCCACAATTTGGTCGTCTTCCATAGGCCCCAGCCAGAAAGATTCCTTTACTGCAAGTTTTGCAAATTCTTCCGGATCTTCGTCTTCGTATTCATTGGCTTTTATTCCTGCTCTCGCCCCTTCCGCCACCGCATTGGAAAGTACAATCTGGGTGGTCATAAGCCAGCCGTATTCAATGACGGCAATTAAAATTAAAAGGAGTATGGGCAGTACCAGGCCAAATTCCACCCCGGCTCCCCCTCCTTCTTCATACCTTATTTTTTTAAAAAGGTGAGATCGTGTTACCATGAAAAAATTTCTCCCGCGGCAAGAAAAATAACATATCCACAAGATATGGGAAGCGAGTATGGAAATGTACCCGTATTTTTTTCAACCTCAAGGCAATGTCCTCCGAAAAAAAATATAAGCAAATTAATGAGCATTATTTTAATCCGATGAAAAAACCTGCTCTTTTCCTTGGTGATCATAATGACAAGGCTGATAATCCCTCCGGCTATCGCCCCATAAATAAAGATGTTCAAGATATCCCGGCTTCCCGTCCAGAATCCGATGGCGGCCAGTAATTTCACGTCTCCTCCCCCCATTCCCCGCATCAGGAAAGGAATGAGCAACAGGATCAAGCCAAAAAACCCACCTTTTACGGAAAAGAGAAGTCCTTTGAGCACTCCTTCGGCAACTAAATGGTATCCCATTCCCAAAATAGCGAAGGGCACCGTTAACCCGTTGGGAATCTTCCTTTTTTTGATATCGAAATAATTGGCCGTGGCCAGCATGAATAAAACTGCCGGATAAGGATAAGTCAAGCAATCTGAAATCATTCCTAAAATCTCTTTTTTGCTATTCGCCACTCCCGGTGTCTTTAACATTGTCGGTAGCCTCTCCGATTTTTTCGGAAATAGCATCAAACAAATCCTTAAGTTTATCGCCAAATTTACTGATTACTACTACCAATATTGCGGCCATCAGGCCAACTATCAAACCATATTCTACTGCGGTTGCTCCCGACTCATCTTCCCAGAGCCTTTTTAATATGCTCATCACCATCCCCCCTCCAATTCTCCTTTTAACAACAAAAAAAGCCCCAACCTGATGAGGGTTGGGGCTTTTTTTGTAACATTAAAAATGTCCAGATCACTGCCCTTTCCCTCGAAAGGTTTTCACAGTATGTGATTAGCCAGGTTTCCTGACTTACGGCATCCTACTTCCCACACCTTCCCATTTCGCCTGAAGCGAAAAAGTGGCTTTTGATCAGTTATTGCTAACCGACCGTGGGTTTCGTTCCGATTACAGTTGCGGGGCAGTGATGGACTTTCACCATCTTCCCTTTAACTAACCACTAATTATCATGTTTTTAATTGGG
>DAOWNY010000335.1 GCA_030642325.1 Deltaproteobacteria bacterium | reverse complement strand
GTTGCCTTGCTCATAACTGCCTGGCAGCCATCTACCATCAAGAGGGCAAGCTTGACACGGCCATGGAGCAATACCGAAAGGTGCTTAACTGTAATCCCCAATCTTCCGAGGCCCATTACCGATTGGGAACAATCTATTATCAGCAGGAAAAATATCCGGGTGCAGTCAAGGAATATCGGGAGGCATTGCAGCTGAATCCGAATTATAAAGAGGCTCATTTCAATCTTGCTTTGGTATTGGAAAAAAATCGAAAGTATCCCGGGGCAATTGATCATTTTAAAAAATTTATTTCTCTTGCTTCACCCTCTGATGAGAAATTGATCAAAGAGGCAAAAAAACAGATCCGGTTGTTAAAAAAAATTGAACAATAATCTATTTACGAGGAATTTACGATGAAAAAGAAATTTGGATGGTTAGTTTCATTTTTATTTTTAGCACTATTTTTTAGCAGCTGGTCCTGGGCCGGTTCGGCAACGTCACTGAGCATTACCGGTGCTGTCAGACACCCTTTACATTTAACCATGGAAGACATAGGCAGATATCAGACCGTAGAGACCCAATTGAACGAAGTAACTAAAGACGGAACGTTTAAGGGGGCATTTAATTACCGGGGTGTGCCGTTACAAATCCTACTTAAACTAGCCGGCATTCAAAAAGAAGATATAGATTTTCCCAAATTGGTGGATCTCGCCATTTTGGTTCGCAACCAGGAGGGAAGCCAGGTGGTGCTTTCCTGGGGAGAGGTATTTTACAGAAATCCCGCCGATATAATTATCGGCCTTAAGGCCGATCCCATCATTCCCCATAAAAAACAATATTCTCATTCGGATCAGCTCAACCGCCTGGTTGGCCTTCCCAAACTGGTGATTGTAAATGATTTTTATACGGACCGTTGTCTGGAAGGAGTCACCAGTATCGAAGTGATGGATCTGCATCTGAAAATAGCAGGCGAAAAATCCGCCAAGCTAAATTCATCTGAATTCATAATTACCGGGGAGATTAAAAAACCTGTCGCTATAAATGACCTTTCGCTATATCCCCGAAAAGAGAAGCACCTTAAGGTAGTGGGGGAAGGACGGGGGTATCATGGAATAAAAAAATATGGCGGAGCGTCCTTACAGAGAATACTTGATGAAAAAGGAATGAATCTTGACCTGAATACCGTGTTTATTATCTCTGCTCCGGATGGCTACCGTTCCCTCTTGTCATACGGAGAGATTTTTATGAATTCCTGCGGGGAACAGATAATGATTTCCGACCGGCTTAATGACAAAGTCATCAAAGAAGGCGGAAAGTTTACACTGGTTCTGCCCGGCGACCTGATGGCCGACCGGGGAGTAAAATCAGTTCAAAAAATTGAAGTGATGTCTCTTAGGCAGAAGCCCAAGCTCTATATAATCGGAACCGGTTGCGGAGATACGAACCTTATCACTCTGGAGGCAATCTCTTACCTGGCAAAGGCGGATGCCTTTGTCTGCCCGCCGGATCTTAAAAAGCGTTTTGCCAAATACATGGGAAACAAACCCATCCTGTTCGATTTGTACGAATTCGTCCCTCCGGTATTGAAAAAAAAGAATCCGGATCTTTCTGCTGAGGAACTTAAAAAATTACTGGAAAAAAAGCGCACCTGGGCAGCCGGAATAATAAGGGATACTCTGGATAAAAACAAAACCGTGGCGATTATGGAATACGCCGATCCTACTATCTGGAGCGGGTGTAGATCACTTAGCAGTTATTTTGACAAAAAAACCATTGAAATCATCCCCGGTCTGAGCGCTTTTAATGTCGCAAACGCTTTGATAGAAAAAAGAATTGGGTGTAACGGCTCAATAGTCATTGCCACCTCCCGTGGTTTATTGGGTAATCAAGATATGGTTAAAGTATTGGCCAAAAATGGAGAAACCCTGGCTATCTTTATGGGATTAAGGCAGATCAAAAGTCTTGTCTCGCTTTTAAAAGAATACTATCCGGGCAATACTCCGGTTAATCTTGTCTACAAGGCAGGTTACTCAGGGCATGAACGTGTGATTAAGGACAAACTCGACGGGCTTTTTAAAATATTGGAAAGGGAACCTGAAAAACTTCTGGTGATGATTTATTTAGGGCCTTGTCTGTCCGATGAGGCGAAATTATACTCTCCGGTAAAGTGAAGGTTATTACTTTTTTGCTGTAAACCTGGTTTCAACAGGTTGCGAAT
>DAOWNY010000331.1 GCA_030642325.1 Deltaproteobacteria bacterium | reverse complement strand
GGTCAGATCAACCTGTTGATAGGATAGATCTGCCTATTATGCGGTGCCGCAAAAATTAACAGGGCTTATATCGAATGTTCAGAGATGAGTTTTTAAGTTGACTTAATGTTCGGTTTTGAATAAAATATAAAATCAAGAAATGATCATCCCACCAAAAGAAATCTTGTAACATCAAAATAAACAGGGTAACTGTATCCGGATTCCCGGATGCGCTGGAATCCGGAAGGGTTGTCGAAGTAAATAGGCTGTCCCTGCTTGTTTTGATGTTACGAAACCTTCAACATCTTTACCATTATCCTGTTTTTTTAATTATGCACCTTCTTTAAAGTATGAAGGTGCACCAGAACATAAGAAGGAATGGGGGGAAAATGGGAGTTAATACTTTAAAGGCCCAGGAGGTCAGGAGCCCGGCCGTTGCAGGGACGTTCTATTCGGATGACCCTGAAATTTTATCACAAGAAATTTTCGAATTTTTGGCACAAGCACCCAAAAAAAAGATCGAAGGAAAGATTGTTTCCATCATTTCTCCCCACGCCGGTTATATCTATTCCGGAGCAGTAGCTGCCCATGCCTATAAATTGATCGAGGGGAAAAAATTCGATTCAGTCATTGTGATCGCTCCCAGTCACCATGTTTCCTTTAACGGCGTTTCCATTTATCATGAGGGCGGGTATCAAACTCCCCTGGGAATCGTTCCGATTGATTCCAAGCTTTCAAAAAAGATGATGGAGCAACATTCCATTATCCATTACCTTTCCTCGGCTCACACCCATGAGCATTCTCTGGAAGTTCAGCTGCCTTTTCTTCAAACGGTCCTGCAAGATTTTAAGCTGGTCCCCATCGTGATGGGAAACCAGAATTTTAAAACCTGTGAAATTTTGAGCCAGGCAATCTTCAATACCATCGAAGGAAAAAATGTTATAATTATTGCCAGCTCTGATCTCTCCCATTTCCATACCCATGACCAGGCGGGTAAATTGGATAAGGTTTTAATAGATCTTGTCAACAATTTTGATCCGGAAGGTCTTGCCAGGGAATTGGCCAAAGGCAACTGTGAGGCCTGTGGAGGTGGCCCCATCATTACGGCCATGCTGGTCGCCAAAAAATTGGGGGCAGATAAGGGAAAATGCCTTAAATACACCGATTCGGGTGATGTTACCAAAGATAGAAGCCGGGTAGTGGGTTACCTGGCGGGTATTCTCTATAAAAGCAATCAAAGCCCAAGCAAGGATACCAAAAAAAAGAAAGGCGGAACTGACTTGGGATTTTCCGAACAAGAAAAAAAATTCCTTCGCCGGATTGCTAAATCCGCCATTGAATGTAAGCTGGAAAATAAAAAAATGCCTTCTCTCCAAGTCTCGGAAGGTAGATTAAAAGAAAAAAGGGGTGCCTTTGTAACGCTCCATGAACACGGCCGGCTAAAAGGGTGTATCGGCTATATTGAGCCCATCAAACCTCTTTTTGAAACAATCAGGGAAATGGCCTTGTCCGCGGCTTTCTCCGATTCTCGTTTCACCCAGGTTGATAAGAACGATTTAAAAGATCTCGAAATTGAGATCTCTGTCCTCAGCCCCCTCAAAAAAATCGATGATATCCGGGACATTGAAGTGGGTAAGCACGGAATCTATATTACCAAAAAATTCTATTCCGGGCTGTTGCTGCCCCAGGTAGCTACCGAAAACAACTGGGATCGAAAAACTTTCCTGGAACATGCCTGCATAAAGGCTGGAATTGCAAAGAATTCCTGGAATAAAAAAGGGGTGGAAATCTACACCTTCTCCGCTGATATATTCTAAAAAAATTCGACCTGTGCGGTTAGGTATTAGGTGTTAGGTGTTAGCTTTTGCATGAAACCATTCAACATCCACTTGATCTCGTTACATTTGCTGATCTAATTCCAGCTTAAGTTGAGCGATCAGCTGTCGGCACACAAACGTTTAGCTTTGAAAAACTGAGGTATTACGGCAGCTTGAAATAAACACCCAATGGGTAAAAATTTGTAATAGCAAAACATCCTGTGATCATTTTGGCTAAAAGCTAACTACTGAAGGTTAAGTGATCAATTCAGGTAATATACAACTGTCTGCGAACCGTAAACTCCGAACAAGATATCTTATCATAACCACCGAAGTAATGACATACTCTAACAAGAAAGATGTTTTGCTGTCCCCCAATGAACATCTTGATAGTATATTTTCCCAGGACATC
>DAOWNY010000332.1 GCA_030642325.1 Deltaproteobacteria bacterium | reverse complement strand
GATCAAGTATTGAAATTGCCCGGCGGGTTCCCTTCTCATTCCGGGTCCTCAATTTTGGCTGCCGGCTCCTGAGCAATTACACAATGGGTTATTAACTATCAGTTGTCGCGGTTACGGCAATGCCGCTAAACGTCTAATCTTCCATAAAAAACGTCTCATATCCCCGATAGGTCATGTAAACATCTGCCTTGCTGGACACTTCAAAGGGTGAATGCATTCCCAGCAGACTGGTGCCGCAATCCACTATCTCCATTCCGTAACTTGCCAAATATTTTGCAATGGTTCCGCCCCCGCCCTCGTCAACTTTGCCCAATTCGCCTGTTTGCCAGATTACCTTGTTTTTGTTAAACATATTTCTAATCCAGCCAAGGTACTCGGCACTGGCATCACTGGAACTATACTTACCTCCTGAACCGGTAAACTTGGTAATACAGAGTCCAAATCCTAACCTGGCGGCATTCCTTTTTTCGTGAACACTTTCGTAATCGGGATCAAGGGCTCCATTAACATCGGCGGAGATGGCTTTGGCATTCCATAATATTTTTCGCACATCTCCCACCTTTTTTTTCATTCCCCCTGCGTCTATCAGTTCGTCGATGAATACTTCTAAAAATCTTGATTTTGCCCCGGTATTTCCATCGCTGCCGATCTCTTCTTTATCCACAAAAAGGGAAATAACCGTGGTTTTCGGGCTATTCATATTTACTATTGCCTCCAGGCTGGCATAGGTACATACTCGGTCATCTTGCCCGTAGGCCCCGATCAAACTCCTGTCCCATCCTATATCCCGGGCTTTTTCAGCGGGAACAATCTCAATCTCGGCACTGACAAAATCCTCTTCTATCAGACCATATTTATTATTGAGGAACTCTAAAATCTGTAACTTCATCCTCTCTTTTGCCTCTTGATCGGGGAAAGGAATGCTTCCTGAAAGAAGATTCAGGTTTTCTCCGATAATTGCCTCGGAAAATTTCTTTTCGAATTGGACCTTTTTTGCCAAATGAGGAAGTAAATCGGTGATGGTAAAGACCGGATCATCGGGATTTTCTCCTATTTTTAAATCCAGCTCAGTTCCGTCTTTTTTAACAATTTTTCCATGTAAGGCGAGGGACCGGGAAACCCAATGATATTTCTTGATCCCTCCGTAATAGTGAGTTTTAAGAAAGGCGAGATCGGTCTTTTCATAGAGAGGGTTCTGTTTTAAATCCAATCGCGGCGAATCAAGGTGGGAGCAGACTATCCTTACCCCTTCCGTTAAGGGTTTTTCTCCCAAAACAGCTAAGGCAATTCCCTTGTTGCGGTTTACCTTAAAGAATTTATTTCCTTCCAGGGAGTCATTGATATCCCTAAAATCGTTCTTCCGGGCAAAATTAATGATTTCATTTACCGCTTCTCTTTCGGTCTTTGCCCTATCAAGAAACTCCTTATAATTTTCAGCAAATGAAAAGACTTCTTTTCTCTCTTTTACGCCAAGTTTATCCCAAACAAGCTCATTTTTCAATGTTAAGCGCTTGGAAAGCTCCTCTGTTTTCTCTTTAACCTTCTTTGTCGGCATTTTCTTCTTCTTCTCCCTTCACCTCTTCCCGATAAATTTCCCCCACACTTCTCACTTCAATCCCTCCGCTTATGAGGGCTTTTTTGATATCTTTTTCTTTAACGTCATATGCCTTAACAATAAAATTTACTTTATATTTCATGTGATTATTCTCGCCCATCCAATAATATTGTTAAAATAATAAAATTGTTGCGATCTCGAAATAAGAATAAATCAGCAAAAAGAGAACAAGGTAATCTTGTATCAGCTAAATAAACAGGGGTAACTGCAACCCGTAAACTGTAAACGGATACCTTAAGTTCTTAACTCAATGACATTGAGTTGTCTTAAGATAAAAAATATTTGTAAAATACCCCCAGACATATAAGAAAACAGCCTACCAAAGCGCCCATTCCCATTAAAACTCTGAACCGAAGCAAAGATTCTCCCACGATCAGACTGGAAAATTTTTTATATAAAGCGGGCTTAAATACAATCAGGATCCCTCCCGCAAACCAAGAGAACCCTAAAATAATTAAAATTATCTCCCAGATATGCATATTTTTTAAAAGGACATAAAGGATAACCGTTGCGACAACAAAAGCAATAAGCCCCGTAAGTCTGATGAGATTATTCATCTCAATAAAACTCATGAAGATGCTTTTATATTGCT
>DAOWNY010000329.1 GCA_030642325.1 Deltaproteobacteria bacterium | reverse complement strand
TTTGATCATACTTGATATCAATTTCAGAATCTGCTGGGGATCCTCCTGTTCAATAAAATAGAAGTCTTGTTTTTTTCGAGAGGAATCATTTGTCAGGGAAGGGAACTCCCCCCGGTTGATCTTATGGGCGTTCACTACGATCAGACTTTCCTTTGCCTGTCTGAATATTTTGCTAAGTTTCGCCACGGGAAAAACCCCCGAATCGATGATGTCCCTTAAAACATTTCCTGCCTCAACGGAAGGAAGCTGATCGATATCCCCTACCAGGATTAATGTCGCCGTGGGCGGGACGGCTTTGAGGAGGTGGTGCATTAAGATGGTGCCTATCATGGAGGCTTCATCTATGATAACCACATCGGCGACCAGGGGGTTTTGCTCATCTTTGGTAAATCCTCCCCTTTGCATGCTGTACTCCAGCAGCCGGTGAATGGTTTTGGCCTCATGGCCGGTGGTCTCGTGCATTCTTTTGGCCGCCCGACCGGTGGGAGCGGCAAGCAGGGTCTTTGACCCGTTTTTTTCATAAATTTTAATAATGGAATTTATGATGGTGGTTTTACCGGTTCCCGGCCCGCCGGTTATGACCATAACCTTATTTTTAATGGCAGCTTCAATTGCCGTCTTTTGTTGTTCGGTAAGATCTATATTCAACTGCCCCTGTATCCACTGGATCGCCTTTTTGGCATCGATTAAGCGGGCATTGGCGGGCATTTCGGTAAGAATTTTCAAGCGGTCCGCGGAGTTTGTCTCGCAAAAGTAAAATTTGGCAAGATAGACTGCTTCTTGCTTTTCCGGGGAATTTTCTTCAAGGTTAGCGATGGTTTCTATCACAATTTGATTATGTGCTTTTATATTTTCCAATGCATTGTCAATAATTTCCCTGTCAACTTCAAGAATTTTTTGGCAATTGCCGATTAAAGGTTGGCGGGGGAAGTAAACGTGGCCTTCGTCAGCCAGTTGATTAAGAACATAGAGGATCCCTGCCTCGGCGCGAATGATGGAATTTTTAGGTATGCCCATTTGTCCGGCAATTTTATCGGCGGTGATAAAACCGATGCCGAATATATCGGTAGCCAGGCGATAGGGATTTTCTTTAACAATTTTGATGGACTCATTGCCGTATTTTTTAAATATTTTAGCGGCATAGCCGGAACTTACCCCATGACCCTGGAGAAAGACCATTACTTCCCGGATTTCTTTCTGATTATCCCAGGCCTTTTTGATCATGGCAATCCTTTTTTGCCCGATGCCGGATACTTCCTTAAGCCTTTTGATGTCCTGTTCGATGACATTGAGGGTTTCTTTGCCGAAAGCAGCCACCATCCTTTTAGCCATAACAGGTCCAATTCCTTCAATCAACCCCGACCCCAGGTATTTCTGGATACCATAAACCGTTGCGGGCATGATCGATTTATACTGCATTATTTTAAACTGGGGGCCGTACTTGGGATGGTTTGCCCACTCTCCGGATATATCCAGAATTTCACCCGGATTCACATCGGCAAGATTGCCCACGATAGTTACCAGATCCCGGTTACCGTAAATCTTTAAACGAGCGATCGTATAGTTGTTTTCTTCGTTGAAGTAGGTGATCCGCTCGATCTGCCCCCGTAAGTTTTCCAGCATGTTTTTTACTCAATTTTTTGTAACCGTTTACGGTTCACGATTTTATTCAATGAATTCTGAGTAGTTACGCTTAAATGATACGAAAATCATGGGCATAGACATTCATCCGGGAACCTCTCACAAAACCAACCAGGGTAATATTGAGTCTTTCGGCCAGCATGACAGCCATGTCGGTAGATGCCGACCGGGAAACCAGAACAGGTATATTACGCTTTGCCACTTTAATTAAAATCTCTGAGCTGACCCTTCCGCTTGTGAGAATGAACTTATCATGAAGAGAGATATTTTCCCGAAAACATTTCCCGAAAATTTTATCTACTGCATTATGCCTGCCGATATCCTCGGCAAAGACTTTTATTTTTTCTTGCCGGCAGAGGGCAGATGAATGAACTCCTCCGGTATCTTTGAATAACGATGATTTCTTCTGAAAATTCTCCATTACCCGAAAGATATCTTCCGCCGGCACCCGGAGAGAAGAATCCAAAGGGATACAGTCTTTCATGTCGTTTGCCCGGTAAAAGGATTTTCCACCGGCGCACCCGGAAGTGACAACCCTTTCCTGGAAAATATTTTCTTTAACATAATGACCTTCTTCAATTTC
>DAOWNY010000168.1 GCA_030642325.1 Deltaproteobacteria bacterium | reverse complement strand
TAGCCTTTAGCAGTTAGCTATTAGCCAAAATGATCACAGGATGTTTTGCTATTACAAACAGATCCCCCATTGGTGTTATTTCAAGCTTGCGTAATACCTCGGTTTTTCAAAGCTAACCGCTTTTGAGCTGCCAGCTAATCGCTCAACTTAGGTAAGTAATAGATTGACTTTCTTGGTTAAGCGAGATACCCTGCGGGAAGCGGTGTTTCTAGGTATGATCCCTTTTGAGGCAGCCTTATTAATTTTAGAAACCGTATTCTTTAATAACACACCGGCTTCTTCTGAATTTTCATTCTTCACAGTCGTTAAAAATTTTTTAATACTGGTTTTAACTTGCGACTTAATGCTTACGTTTCTCATTCTACGTTTTTTGCTCTGTCGATCACGTTTTATTACCGATTTATGAATAGCCATCTTTCCTCCCTGATTGGTTGAGCCGTTTTGCTCTTGTGTTGAAATTTATCACGATTGGGAAAAGTATGTCAAGTATTTTGTAGCTTTTCACCATTCAAAGTTCCAAGGTTCAAGGTTAAAAAACGAGCTGAATTTTGAACTTAAAATACGTAGCAAACTCTATGCTAAAGATTACATACCACTTAAGCGAATTCAAATATGCCTGCGGGTAAAACGAACACGTGCTTGCAAATTCCTCGGTTCATCAACTTTCTCAAAAAATATGAAAAACACAAAAACCTTGAACCCTGAACCTGAGAATTGCATTTATTATATCATATGTCGGAAAAATTAAAAGCAACTAAAGCTGCTGCAGTTATCGGTTCCGCCACTTTTTTAAGCCGGATCCTGGGATTTATCAGGGATATGGTTATCGCCAATTTTTTTGGGGCCGGAACATCTGCGGATGCATTTTTTGTGGCCTTCAGGATACCCAATTTACTAAGAAGATTATCGGCTGAAGGCTCCCTGACCATCTCTTTCGTACCGGTCTTTACTGAATATTTAACCAAACGAAGTAAAAAAGATGCCTTCGAACTGGTAAACATAAGTCTCACCCTCCTTTCAACAATCCTATTGGCTGTGTCTTTGCTGGGGATTCTCCTGGCCCCTTTCATCGTTAAAATAATTGCTCCCGGTTTTATCAGTGACCCGAATAAATTCCGATTAACCATCCTGCTTACCAGGATTATGTTTCCCTACATATTTTTCATTAGTCTCGTTGCCCTTTGTATGGGAATATTAAATTCCCTGCGCCATTTTGCCGCTCCTGCTCTGGCGCCGGTGCTACTGAATCTATCCATGATATTTACAGTAATTATCCTTTTCCCCCACTTGGAAGAACCGGTTCTTGCTTTAGCAGCAGGGGTAATAATCGGAGGGATACTTCAACTCTTCTTCCAAATCCCCTTTTTAACCAAAAAAGGGATTTGCTTAAAACCAAACTTTGCCTTCTCCCACCCTGCAATAAAAAAAATTGGGATTCTCATGATTCCGACCATCTTCGGATCTGCAGTTTACCAGTTAAATGTCTTCATTACTACTTTATTAGCCTCTCTTCTGGACGAGGGCAGCATATCCTATCTTTATTATTCCAACCGAATAATTGAATTTCCCCTGGGAATTTTCGCCACCGCCATAGGCACCGCTGTTTTGCCGAGTATGTCCCGGGCAGCCGCCAATCATGATCTTTTGAATCTAAAGGAAGTCTTCTCTTTTTCTTTCCGATTGATCTTTTTCATTATAATCCCCGCCACCGTGGGTCTGATTATTTTACGAACACCAATTGTTTCCGTCCTCTTTATGCATGGCGAATTCGACTACCAAGCAGTCCGGCAAACCTCCCGGGCATTACTTCATTACTCATTAGGCCTTTGGGCCATCGGGGGAATCAGGGTCATTCTTCCCGTCTTTTATTCACTCAAAGACACTAAAACCCCCGTTAAGGTCGCTGCAATCTCTCTGATTTTCAACCTGATCTTCAGTTTGATACTCATGGGACCCATGAAGCACAGCGGACTCGCCCTGGCAACTTCGCTTTCCTCTGCCCTGAATTTTATAATCCTCCTGATTATTCTTCGTTCAAAAATAGGCAGTATAAAAATAAAACAGTTTTTGAACTCCATACTGAAAGTCGCCTTTGCCTCGCTGGTAATGGGAATTGTGGTCTACCAGATCTCAACTTTAGGTTTTTGGGACAATCCCGCAAAAAGGGCAATTAATCTGCTGACTTTAGGAGCCGGCATCTCAACCGGAGCCGGTATTTTTGTCATCATTTCCTACTGGCTGAAAAATTCCGACCTATGCTTTCTCATTGAAATGATTAAAAAAAAGGTGAAGGGCTAATGCCCTGTCACGCATCAAATGACGCACCTTACTTGTCTTTTTCCCTTTCTGCGGCACTGCGACTTCAGTTACATAGAAATACTATACGCCTTCAGTCGTGCCTTGCAGAAAGAAAAAAATACTGCGCAATCTTACGCCATTTAACACGTGACATGACACTAGTGAATAGCGGCAAATGGCATATTTCAAAAAATGGGAAAATGAGGGGTTTATATTGACAATATATTACTCCGTATTTAAGACAAATTTTGGATGGTGTGGACTGATAGGTTCAAAAAAAGGCCTTCTGGAGTTTATCCTTCCAAAATCCGGCCGGTCTGCCCTGTATGCTTGCCTCCGGTTGAAATACCAAACCGCGAGGCCAAATGACCAGCTTTTTGATCATTTAATGCAGGAGTTAAAGAATTACTTTCAAGGGGAAGAAATTTCAATAAATTTTCCCCTTGACAAAAGGAAGTATACTTCCTTTCAGAGAAAGGTGTGGATGGCTACCCGAAAAATTCCTTACGGAGAGACAAATACCTACGGCTGGATCAGCAGGCAGATAAACAATATATCTGCCTGCCGGGCAGTGGGACAAGCTTTAAGCAGAAACCCCTTCCCTATTCTGGTTCCCTGTCATCGAGTTATTAAAAGTAACGGGGAGCTCGGAGGATTTTCAGGCGGGATTGTTTTGAAAAAAAGGCTTTTAAGGCTGGAAGAGGTTAAACAACTAAAGCGCTAAACCCGGAAAAACGTTCTTATATTATCACCTCTTGCCCCAGTCTTCTACTCAAAACACCTGAGCAATTACTTAGCCTTAGCTGCTAACCCTTCCGTTACCAAGAATTTTACTGGCTAAGGAAATATTTTCCCGACCGTATTCCATCAAAAACTCGGCCAACTCGTTTAGGTTTTTTTTGTCTCGATTTGTACACAATCTGATTAACATGGGGAGATTGATTCCGCTTAGCACCTCCACCTTTCCCTCTTCTAAAAAAGAAAGGCAAATATTCGAAGGAGTACCGCCAAACATATCTGTTAAAATCAGCACACCCTCTCCTTGATCAACCTGCTTTATTGCCTTCTCCACTTGTTTTCTCAATCCTTCCACGCTGCTTTTAGAGTCAAAGGACAGCCCGAGAATATGTTCAAGTTCACCGGCAATTAACTCGGTAGCCAGAACCAACTCTTCAGCAACCCGACAATGCGCAACTACCAGAACTCCCACCATAAAATTAACTCCCTATTATTTGTCAATGTCCCTGTGGCTCGTCTTGATCAAATAATTTTTCCCGCCTAATAACTCCTTCAATTCATTAACGATTACAACCGACCTGTGTTTACCGCCGGTGCAACCTATTGCTATGGTCAAATAGGCCTTACCTTCCTCTTCATAATGGGGCAAAAGAAATTTCAGCAAGTCTAAAAACTTGGTCAGGAATGTGATCGCAGCTTCGGATTTCAGCACATACCCCGATACCTCGGGGTTAAGACCATTTAAGTTTTTTAACCCATCAATAAAATAAGGATTTGGTAAAAATCTTACATCCATTAATAAATCCGCATCATAGGGAATCCCATATTTATAACCAAAAGTAAGTAGGGTAATGATTGTCTTTCTTTTATCCGTGGAGCGGGAGAAATATTCGAATATTACCTCCTTTAATTGATGGACATTGTAATTCGAGGTATCAATAACCTTGTCTGCCATTATCTTCAAATCATTTAGCTTCTCTCGCTCAATTCTGATGCCCTCCGGGATTGATCCTTCCCTGGCCAAAGGATGATGCCGCCTTGTTTCACTAAAACGCCTGATCAAAACCTTATTTGAAGAATCCAAAAAAATAATTTCCATGGAAAATCCGGACTTTTTAAGCTCGGCAAAGATGCGGTCGCAATCCTGGAGATATTCCTGCTCCCGAATATCTATCACCAAAGCAACCTTGGACACCTCTCCGGAGGAGGATTGGTGAAGTTCCAAAAATTTGCGCAACAGGACAAGCGGCAGGTTATCCACGCAAAAGTACCCCATATCTTCCATGGCCTTGATTGCGGTACTTTTCCCTGAACCTGAAAGGCCGGTAATAATTACTATCCGGAGGTTTTTCACTCTCAAGACATTCTCCATGGATAAATTAAGAATCAGCAACCCTCATGGCATGACTATCTCGGGTAAATGGCAGC
>DAOWNY010000047.1 GCA_030642325.1 Deltaproteobacteria bacterium | reverse complement strand
TCTCCGACTTTCGTGTCGCTCCGTACCAATTACCCTGAGTCCTCCCAGTTCCTTAATCCCCTCTCCCAAAACAATATCGGTTCCTCGCCCGGCCATATTTGTAGAAATAGTAACCGCCCCCGATTGCCCTGCCTGGGATATGATTTCTGCCTCCCTTTCATGGTTCTTTGCATTTAGGATATGATGGGGGACCCCATTCTTTTTTAACAGCTTGGACAATATCTCTGATTTTTCAATGGAGAGGGTGCCCACCAATACCGGTTGCCCTTTTTTATTTAACTCTTTAATTTCATTGACAACTGCCTGGAACTTCTCTTTTTCATCTCTATAGATTACATCGGGGAGATCATCTCGAATCATCTGTTGATTGGTTGGAACAACAATTACATCAAGCTTATAAATTTTATGAAACTCCACCGCCTCCGTATCGGCGGTGCCTGTCATACCTGCCAGTTTATCATACATACGAAAATAATTCTGGAAAGTTATGGTAGCAAGGGTTTGATTTTCATTCTCAATTTTAACACCTTCTTTTGCCTCCAGTGCCTGGTGAAGACCCTCACTAAAGCGTCTGCCGGGCATTAAACGCCCCGTGAATTCATCAACGATTATTACTTTTCCTTCTTTAACCAGGTAGTCCACATCCCGCTTAAAAAGAGTATGGGCCTTCAGGGCTTGATTTACATGATGGAGAATCTCAATATTCTTTGGTTCGTAGAGATTTTCCACCTTTATCAATTCCTCAACCTTCAAAACTCCTTCTTCGGTTAATGTTGCGGTTTTAAGCTTCTCATCCACCGCAAAATCCTTTTCCTTTCTTAAGCGCGGAATTACTCGGTTTATTTTATAGTACTTATCAGTTGATTCTTCTGTTGGTCCGGAAATGATCAGGGGAGTTCTGGCCTCATCAACCAGGATACTGTCCACTTCATCCACAATGGCATAATTAAGCTCTTTTTGGGCGTAATCTTCCCAACTAAATTTCATATTATCCCGCAGATAATCAAAACCAAACTCATTATTGGTTCCATAACTAACATCCGAGTGGTAAGATTCCATCCTCTCCTTATCGTTCATTCCATGGACAATCACTCCCACCGATAGCCCCAGAAATTTATAAATTTGCCCCATCCATTCGCTGTCTCGCCTTGCCAGATAATCATTGACGGTAATTACATGAACTCCCCTCCCGGTAAGAGAATTGAGATAAACCGGCAGAGTTGCCACTAAAGTTTTTCCTTCGCCGGTTTTCATTTCCGCAATTGTCCCCTGATGCAGTACCACCCCCCCTACAAGTTGCACATCAAAATGGCGTTCGCCAAGAACTCTAACCGATGCTTCACGGACTACGGCAAAGGCCTCGGAAAGAAGATCGTCCAGATTTTCTCCCCTGTTCACCCGTTCTCGAAATTCTCCCGTTTTCCCCCGAAGCTGGTCATCGGTCAGTTCTTTTACCATGGATTCAAATCTGTTGATCTTATCCACTAAAGGAAAAATCTTCTTAAGTTCCCTCTCATTTTTGCTGCCGAAGATCTTCTGTAACATTGATCCTGCCATGACAAATTAACCTTTATGTATTATTTTAATTTTAAATGATTTCGAGTTCTATTAAATAATATGAAACTCTTTTATAAATAATCAAAAAAGTTAAACTCTTTAAAAAAATCCGCTTAAAAAAAACAAAACCCGATAAAAGATTTCTTTATCGGGGAATAGAAGATGATAGAATAATCATTTATTACTAATTTAGAATATATCGTTTCGGGTTGACGGGCACTCCGTTTAATCTCACCTCATAGTGGAGATGAGGCCCCGTACTTCTTCCGCTGTTCCCTACTGCTCCTACATTAAAACCTCTTTTAACCTTCTGCCCGGATTTTACAAATATTTCAGATAGATGCCCATAGTAAGTTCGGTAACCATATCCATGGTTAACGATAATCATTTTACCGTATCTCCTTTTTGTCCCTGCATAAATTATTGTCCCATCCGCCGAGGCAATTACCGAAGTCCCAATCCTGGTCGCCACATCCAGACCCTTATGAAACTCCTTTAACCCGGTAAAAGGAGATTTTCGATAGCCAAAAACGGAAGAAACCCACCCCTTCGTCGGCCAGATCGAAGGGGTAGAAGCCAAGAGAGATCTTTTATCTCGTAACACTCCCTGAAGTTCCAGAAGACTCTCTTCTTCCAGCTTTATCCGGGACTGCAATTTTTTAAGTTTAGGTGACAGCTCCTCTGAAATTAAATCTTGCCGGCGGTGAAGGACTAATCGGTAATTGATGTCTTCTTGAGATGAGCCCCCTACCCCCGAAATTTGTCCAGGCTGGGAAGGACTGTCCAGGTTCGCGATCACCCTCAATTTTTTGTCAAATTCCTGGATCCTCTCCATTTGATCTTCCATGGTCTTTAACTGGTTGGCAAATTTTATGATCTTTGTCCTCTGGCTAATGCTTTCATCCCGTAAATTTTCATAGTCATACATCTTATTTTTCATTTCCAGATAATCATAAATGATAAAAACGGAGAAACAAAATAGAACAAACAGGAAAAAAGAGGTGTATCTCAACCCAAGTCGGGAAAAGCTGATTTTTTTAACCTTTTTCATTCCCTCTGAAATAATTATTAAGGTGGTGCGCGTCCCCTTGCCCAAGTTTAATCTCCCCGGTCACCTTATTCTGAAAAAATGAAACAATTAAAAAAATTAGTTGATAATCCTGTAAAAATTAAACGCGGAAGAAAAGTCGTCTTCAGAAAATCAAAGGAATATGTATAACCGAAAAAAACGAATTTGTTGGCATTGATCGTATCTCCCGAGATATTATGTTAACTAATTGTCACTATTAATAATTTCCTCCCATCCACAATTTTGATTTTAACGAAAATATTTTTTTACACCACGCCTTATTATAGTATTATAGAAAATAATTTATCATAAAACGGCTCTCCTGTCAAGGGCTGATCAGATCTGATCTTATAATATAAAAAAGGGATGGGACAATATAGCCGGTAAATTAAAAGCCAGGATTATCAGTTTCATGGAATGTCATTGTTTTTTCATGGTTTCCACCCATCCCGGAGGAATTTATCAGCGTTCCCATGAACCTTTATTATCATTAAACTTTTTATCCAGAAGAAAGCTCATAAAAGCTTCCGAAAGAGGGGAGATGGTCCTCCCCTGGCGCAGTACCACGTAAAATCTTCTTAACAATTCCACCCCCTTTATGGGAATAAATTTAAGAGTTTTTCGTCTCAATTCTTCCTCAACTGCCCGCTTAGAAACAATGGAAACCCCTACGCCATCTTTGACCGCCTGAATAACCGCATTGCTGCTTCCCAATCGGGCAACCACATTGAAGCGTTTGGTATTAATCCCAAATTTTTCAAAAATTCTATTAATAAATATTTGGGTTCCACTCCCTTCCTCCCGCAGGATGAACGGCAATTCCTGCAGTCTGTCAAGGGTAAAAAATTCTGTATTGCAGGCAAAATTAACAGGTAATACCAGAACCAGTTCATCTTCGACAAATCTATGGTAATCCAGTTTTGCGCTTGCTACTCTGGCTCCGACAATTCCCAGCTCAGCCTGGTTGCTTAAAACCCTCTCGATAATTCCTCCGGTATCTTCAATGATTACGGTTAAAGAAATCCGGGGATGTTTTCTTCTAAACTTGAATAAGAGATGCGGCAAAATATATTCGCCCGGTATGGTACTCGCCCCGATGCTGAGGTCACCATGCAGGTCCTCCCTGAATCTATCAATTGACTGCTTTGCTTCATTCGTAAGACTAATAATCCGCTCAGCATAGCGGCAAAGAATCTCTCCCGCCTTGGTGGGAACAACTTCTCTTCCCAGTCTATCCAACAGCTTAAGATTAAATTCTGATTCTAACGACTTGATATGTTCGGTAAGAGTGGGTTGGGATAAATGTACCTCCCCGGCTGCCCGGGAAAAACTCCTCTTTTCAATTATTTTGCATAAAATCTCCAGTTGCTTTAAATTCAACTCAATTCCTCCGGTAGCTGCTAAAGTTGCCGGGGTTCACGGTTGGTCGTGCTCCTGCTCTTCATATTTCGCAACTACTCAAAATTCAGAATTCCGGGTACCGGTCCCTGCCTAGAGTTACGATTTTTTATAATCTTCAATTGCCCGATGCAGGGCATCAGCCCCCAGTCCGGAGCAGTGCATCTTTTCTTGAGGCAAACCGCCCAACTCATCAGCAACCAAATTGCTGGTGATGGCCATGGCCTCTTTAATGGTTTTCCCCTTGGCCATCACACTAATCACACTGGAAACGGCAATAGCTGCACCACACCCAAAGGTTTTAAATTTAACGTCTTTCAGCCTTCCGTTTTTTACAGATAAATAAATAGTTATTATGCCACCCTGAAATGGATCTCCCGCTATCCCCACCCCATTAGCATCCTCGATCTCTCCGGCATTTTGCGGGTTTCCAATATGTTCCATTATCTTTTCCGAGTAAATGGTCATATCTTATGATCCCTTAATGTAGTGTCATGTCTTTCTTGAAAAAAAATTTGGGTTCCCCCCGGATTCATGGAGACGTCATTCAACATGCTTGCCGGATTCGTCTGATATGAGACTTAAGGCCCTTCGCCTTTCACAATTACATGGTTAAATATTTACACCGGCTGCGGAGCAAAGAAGATTACTTGTGAAATTATTCCTTCTTTCTCCATGATTTTTCTGGTAAAGTCATTTTAGTTTTTAGAATTCGAAATCCGTACTTTTGAGGGCAAAAAACAGGCCGGCCGGATATCAAGCTTTATTAGATAGCACCAGGTAAAAAAATTTTGTCCTTTATTTTACCATTAAAGCCGCCCTTATGGTCTTATTTTTATACAACCCCGATGGATTCTGAATTTTTTTAACTTCAAATTTACTGCCCGATGATTTCCGCATCAACGGGGGCTGGGGTCTGTCTTAATTAACAGCTAATGTAACTGCTCAGGTATTTTAGATAGAAAACTGGAGACTGAAGGAAAAGCCAGCTGTTTCCAACAGATAATTATATATTTTTCACTCGAAAAGATATAAATGGCTGTTTTTTACCTTCAGCACTTAAGTCTATCTTACCTGAATAGTTACCGGCTAATTATTGTGAAAATAAAGTATGATCAATTTTATCCAAAAAATCGACACGGCACTGCTTCTTTTTGTAAAAACCAATCTTTCCCATCCTTGTTTATATTTCTTGATGCTACTTATAACCCAGTTGGGAAGCAGCATCTTTGTTATCCTTCTGGGATTAACTCTCCTGGGATTAAAACCGAAAGAGAGGAGGACCGGAATTTTAATACTAAGCAGCTATTTACCCTCCCAGCTCATCTGTATAACCCTGAAGGCCTGGATAGCCCGTCCCAGACCGACGATATTCGTCAGCAATTTAAGTTTTTTAAACGAGATGTGGGGTTTTGCATTTCCTTCGGCTCATTCCACCACCGCTTTTGCCCTGGCCATTGTCTTGGGTGCCCAATATTTTCGATATCGCTGGATATTCATGACCCTGGCTTGCCTGGTGGGAACCTCCCGGATTTTTCTGGGTGTTCACTACCCTTCCGATGTGTTGGCCGGCGCTTTTTTAGGCATTACGATCGGCGCTTTGGTCTCTTTTTCGGCAAATAAATATTTAGCCAAAAAAAAGGGGGTTGGATTATCAGAGACCGACATCAATCACCCTGATATTGAGCACAACTAAAAAACAGCTGGGTTATTTCTCCTCGATCGTTTCATCAACCTTCATCCCGAAGTGTCTTCCTGCCTCTTCCATAAATACCAGAACCTTGCACCCCTTCTTCAATTCCACCACCGAAATCGGACTACCACCCGGCTCAGTGAGGCGTATGGTCTCTGCGTTCTGGAGAATAGTGTTAATCTTGGTGCCCGAGACTTGAGCTTCAATTAAGATGAGAGGTCTCTTTTCTATCTTAAGTCTTCCGATATTAACCGGGCTTATTTCCCCCTTATAATTAACGATCATAACCTCATCCCCGGATCTTAGTTCGGAAAGATATCGGGTTTTACCACCACCAACTCTCACATAAGCATGAACAGGTCCTGCATTGACCCGAAAGGGACGAGGAGCTACATAGGGATTCTCCACGGATTCTGAATGGACCAAAAATAAAGCACTGCTGCTGTTGCCCACCAACATCCCTTCCCCCAATGACATGTTGGAGCAGGTATCAATGCATACCCGGTCTCCCATGGCAAGGGATTTCACCTCAGTTATTTCCGCCTCTTTTAAGAAAACCGATTCCGGCTTTTCCTTAAAAAAATGTATAATCTTACGTACCTGAGCTACTTCCTCACAATTAACGAGGATACCGTCCACCCCTTTCTCCAAAATCCCAAAAGCTGTTTTAGCCCCTTCTAAATCCGTTATCTCTGCAATCAGCCCCCCCCTTTGGGCAATCAGATTCTCCAAAGGAATTATCCTCCAATCGGAGGTTGTTACAATTACCGGTTTTGACGGATCAAGAGAAGCAATTTTTTCCTCATCTTCCTTTGAGGTAATATCAACTTCCAACACATCTTTTCCCAGAATTAAATCACCATCCTCCGAGATGGTCTGAATAATTCCCAGTTCCTTTGTCCTGTTGCTGCACCCCTTTGGAACTACCAGGGCATCGGCACCACTTTCCAGGGCAGCAGTAACCATATCCTTTTCCCAGGGAACAGCTTTAACCCAAATCTTTTTCATCAATCCTCCTTTATCAAATCGGCGGCTTCTTCGATCGATACTCCCTTGTGAACAATGAGGCTGATGGCTTTAATAATTTTCCGGGGAAATCGATGCTGAAAGGCATTGCGACCAATGGAAACCCCTGCTCCTCCGGCATCGATTGAGCCTTTTACCATCACCAATATATCCTCATCAGTGTCCATCTTTTCACCTCCGGCAATAACCACAGGAACAAAACATCCCTCAACAACCTCCCGGAAGGTTTCCGGAGATCCGGTATAGGGAACTTTAACTACATCAGCCCCCAGCTCCGCCCCCACCCTGGCGGCATGCTTTACTACCTGAACGCCATATTCATTCGTAATCTTTTCTCCTCTGACATACATCATGGCCAAAACCGGCATACCCCAATCATAGGCATCCTTTATCACTTTACCCATATCCTTTAGCATACTTTTCTCATCATTGGCACCAAGGTTGATATGAATCGAAACTCCATCGGCCCCAAGTTTAATGGCTTCCTCTACACTACAAATCAGCTCCTTGGCATTGGGATCGGGAGAAAGCTTAGTGCTCCCGGAAAGATGAATAATGAGACCCACATCCAGGCCTCCTCCACGATGGGCCGCCCTGACCACCCCCTTGTGCAAAACAATAGCATTGGCCCCCCCGTCGGCAACTGCGTTAATGGTTGCCTTCATGTCAATAAGGCCCGGTGCGGGACCAATGGTTACCCCGTGATCCATGGGAATAATCACTGTTTTTTTAGATACCCTGTGAATGAGACGTTCCATCCGAATCTGTTTACCTATCATAACTACCTCTCCCTGAAAAACCTCTCTTTTCTTAATGTCATCTCATATTACCTCTTTGGTGTCTGCTTAACTACTATTTTTATTACATAATCCTCATCAAAGTCAATATAAAACCACAAATATCCGGAAAATGTCGAAAGGGTGTTGCCGCCGGCAGTCATCTGAATTGGTAACCGCCTCTCTTTTATAATTGCTATCCCCATCTGATTATAGTAAAATTATAATCTGGAAACAAGCCGTTTCAACCATAAATTCAAATCATCCGGTCGAGGTGCCCTGTGGAAATATCCGGTAAGACTAAAATCGTAGGTATTTTTGGATACCCGGTTAAACACACCCTCTCTCCGATTATGCACAATGCAGCTTTTACTGACTTGGGAATTCCTTATGTCTACCTCCCTTTTGAGGTAAAACCGGAAAATCTTAAAGAAGCCATTGCGGCAATAAGGGTCTTGAGGCTGGCCGGGATAAATTTAACCGTTCCCCATAAAATAGAAGCAATCAGATATTTGGATGAAATTACCAGAGAGGGGGAATTGATCGGCAGTATAAATACCATCCAGAATAAGGACGGTAAATTGATCGGGCATAATACCGACGGAAAAGGCTTTGTAGCCTCCCTAAAAGAGGATTTGGGATTCAATCCCAAGGACAAACATGTTTTGCTTCTGGGGGCAAGTGGGTCCGGACGGGCAATCTTAGTGGAGCTACTCCTTCAAGGGGCAAAAAGTATTGTTATTTCCAACCGGACTGTTTCGCGTGGAATAGGTCTTGTTCAAGAATTCAGTAAAAAATTTTCTAAATCCACATTATCCTTCACCCCTCTCTCGGATTTAAAAAAAAAGGTGTCCTTTTCCCAAATCGACCTCCTGATAAACTCTACCTCATTGGGGATGAAAGGGGAAGAATTCCCCGACCTTCCCCTACCCTCTCTACCTCCTGCCTCTATAGTTTATGACATCATTTACAGCCCCCTTAAAACGAAATTAATCGAGGCAGCCGATCGCCTGGGACTGGTGACAAAAAATGGCCTGGGCATGTTGCTTCATCAAGGCAGTTTAAGTTTTCAGATCTGGACTCAAAGGAGGCCCTCCCTGAAAATAATGCAAAATGCCATAATTGAAGCAATCAACAAACCAGGGGAAGGATAATCTGCTGTGAATCTTAAATAAAATTCTCAATAACCATTAAATCCTATTAATCAGCCATCGGTTGGTTGGTCCATTTTGCCCCTGCATCCCTTAAGCCGTCGCGCCGATCGCTTGAGAGGTTATTTTTAGAGATCAAAACTACTCCTTCATCTTCATTAAAATCTCAACCCATTTGTCAAGATTTTGACCATAATATTCTCTCTCAAATCTCCAATTCCTGACATTTTATTTCAACTTATTGAAATAATTGCAAAATTATCCTATCAAATTTTTTTGGCGCATAATTTGCATAATTATAAATTGGAGTTGAAGCTCTTTCTATCTTTAATAATATAAAATCATTTTGTAGCCCATTATTTCATAAAGCTAAATGTAATCGTTCACAGTTAACAGTTCAATATCATTAACTTAAAAATATTTTGTCCAAGTCTGTCTGTATGTCTATTTCTTGACCATCATTCCCGGATGCGCGGGAATCCGGAAGGGTTGTTGAAGTAAAGGGGCTTGCCCTGCTTATTTTGATGTTACCTGATTTCCTTAAAATGACATTATCTACCAATTTAACATGATTAATCACGAGGAGAAAAAATGCCGGAATATATTTGGGTAGGTAAAAATCCCAACGGAGCAACCGAAAAAGGAGAAGATGAAGCACCCGATGAAACTGCATTGAGGGCCATGCTTCAAAGACGAAACATCACCCCCACCAAAGTAAAGCCCAAACCGAAAGATCTTTTAGAATATATACCCCTGCTGCAACCAAAAGTTACGGCAAAGGACGTTGTAATTTTTACCAGGCAATTTTCCACTATGATTGACGCCGGTCTCCCGTTGGTGCAGGGACTTGGCATCATTGCCTCTCAACAGGAAAACACAACCTTCAAAAAACTCCTTAACCAGGTCAAAGAAGATATTGAGGCGGGGTCAACCTTTGCGGAAGCTCTAAGCAAACATCCCGCCGTCTTCGATGATCTGTTTGTCAATCTGGTAGCCGCCGGGGAGGCGGGAGGAATTCTTGACACCATTCTCCAGAGATTATCAGCGTATATCGAAAAGGCCGAAAAACTAAAAAAACAGGTGAAGGGGGCGATGGTCTACCCCATTTCCGTTGTAATTATTGCCTTTGGGGTTATTGCCGTTCTTCTTATCTTTGTTATCCCTGTTTTTCAAGAAATGTTTGCTGATTTCGGCAGCGCCCTTCCCGCTCCAACTCAAATAGTAGTTAATATGAGCGAGTTTATGCAATCAAATATCCTCTACGTTATAGTCGCCATCGGTGCTTTTGTGAGTTTATTCAAGTATACATATTCCACGGAAAAGGGTCGGAAATGGATTGATAGTTTTGCGTTAAAAGCCCCGGTCTTTGGGGATCTGATCAAAAAAGTGGGGGTTGCCCGGTTTACCCGAACATTAGGAACCATGCTCAGTTCAGGTGTGCCGATCCTGGATGGTTTGGAAATAACTTCAAAAACTGCGGGGAACAAAACCATTGAGGAAGCGATCCTGCATAC
>DAOWNY010000192.1 GCA_030642325.1 Deltaproteobacteria bacterium | reverse complement strand
GCTTCCTGAACGGCCCGGTCACCCCCCCCAACTACTACAACCTTCTTATCCCGGAAGAAAAAACCATCACAGGTAGCACAAAAAGAAACCCCTTTGCCGATAAATTTATCCTCTCCCATCACTCCCAGCTGATTGGTTTCTGAACCTGCAGCAATAATGACGGTCTTACAAGTCGCTTCATTATCCCCAAAGGATACTTGTTTTGAGTCATTCTCCAATTTTATCCGGGATACTTCTCCAATCTGAATATCCAAACCATAGGATTTGGCCTGATCCTCCATATTTTTCATCAGATCCGGTCCCGAAATTCCCGCCGGGAACCCCGGGTAGTTTTCAATCTTTTCAGTATTGAAAGCCTGTCCTCCCAAAGAAGTTTTTTCCAGAAGAAGTGTCTTCAATCGAGCCCTGGCGGCATAAAGGCCTGCAGTTAATCCAGCCGGCCCTCCCCCGACAATAATCAGATCATAATTTAAATTATCCATTACTTTTCCAATCTTATTTAATCATCGTTTATTATTTTAGCTTCAGCGTCATTAACTTACGGGATACTGACTTTATTGTCATTGAAAGCAAAAACGAAGTAATCTCAAAATATCATGTATTGTAAACGAGACTACCATGTCGCTTTGATCCTCGCAACGACCAAAATTTGATTGCCGTTAAAACAGCCATAAATTCAAGACCCCAAACTGTTACGACACCATAAATTTATTAATCCGGCACCACGTTAAAATTGTAAATGGTTTTTTCAAAATAACCCCCAAAAACTTTTTTGTCAATTAGTTAAAGTATAAAACAATTTACAGATTTAATAAAATCATTTTGTTAAAATTTGATTCATTTCCCCGGGATTTCGAAGATCAATGGGTTAGGCAGCTCAAAATTCCGGGTTTATGTGTGGACAACATATAGCTTTTATGGTAAAAATTTATCGATTAAAAAAGAAGGGGATTTAATCATGCAAAAGGTCGGCATCATAATCAAACGGGGGGAGCAAAAGGCGGTTGATCTGGTAGGAGAGGTGGTCAGGTGGCTCCAAAAAAACAAGAAAGAGGTAATTATTGGAAAAAAACTAGCCGGCTTAATCAATTTTCCCCATGGTTTTCCGGAAGAAAAAGTACCAGTTTTTGCTGATTTACTCATTGTCCTTGGGGGAGATGGTACCCTGCTTAAGGCAGCAAGAATAATAGGTGACCGCAATGTCCCTCTTTTGGGAGTGAATCTCGGAAATCTGGGCTTCCTTACTGAGATTACTAAAGACGAAATATTTCCGGTACTGAGTGAAATTTTTGAGGGTAAATTCCACATAGACAGAAGGATGAAATTATCCAGCCATATTATTCGTAACGATAAACCGGCAGAGGAACATTCCGTATTGAATGATATTGTAATCAGCAAGGGGGGGGTGGCGAGACTATTCGAACTTGAGACTTATATTGATGGATCATATCTTACTACCTTTCGGGCTGATGGTTTGATTTTATCTACCCCTACCGGTTCCACCGGATATACTTTAGCCGCTGCCGGCCCAATTGTTCACCCAGGTCTTAATTCCATCGTCATTACTCCCATATGCCCCCACATTCTTACCGGTAGATCGATTATTGTACCTGCAGATTCTACTATCCGGGTGGCTTTGAAGCCTGATGACGGGGAAGAGGATATTATTTTGACCATGGATGGTCAGGTAAGCGTTCCCCTCAGACCTGCAGATGAGGTTGTAGTTAACAAAAGCCGGGCAAGTGTCTGCCTGATAAGACCAAGCCGGCGGGATTATTTTCAAGTTCTTCGGACAAAACTTAAATGGAAAGAAGTAAATGATTAGAAAAGCCAGGACAGAAGATGTTGAGGAGATAAAGCAAATAATTGATTTCTGGGCAGATAGAGGGCAGATGTTATCCAGGCCTTTGAGTGAAATTTATGACTATCTTAGAGATTATTACGTTTTTTTGGAGGAGGGTTGGATTGCAGGAGTGTGCGCCATGCACATATGTTGGGAAGACCTGGCGGAAGTGAGGTCTCTTGCGATTCGGGAGGAACACAGAAAAAAGAAGATCGGGAAACGATTGGTGGAAGCGTGCATTTCCGAAAAAGAAATTTTGGGGATTTGTAAAATATTTGTTCTAACGTATCAGCCGGCATTTTTTCAAAAATTGGGCTTTCAAAAAATAGACCGGGCCACATTGCCCCATAAAATATGGGCGGATTGTATAAAGTGCCCAAAATTTCCTGACTGCGATGAGGTGGCGTTAATTTTAAAATAATAACAATACAAAATTTTGGGATGGGTGAAGAGATGAATTCACAGGAAATAGTAGACAATACAAAATTGAAGTTGAAAAAAAAAGTGCTGGATGATTTTGAAATATTTTTTTCCCAATCAGTTCACCTTGAAGTGGAAGCGAAAAAAGGAAAGGTAGATTCTTTTGTGAAAGCAGATACATCCGGGATATCAATCAGGATATTAAAGGGAGGAAAGATCGGGTTTTCCTATTCCACAGACCTCAGTGATCGATCATGCAGTAAAATGGTTGATGAGGCAATCAATTGTGCCTCAGAAACCAGGGAGGATCAATTTTATGGATTTCCCTCCCCCGCCAAAGAGGCATTTCCCCTTCTCAACATTTTTGACGAGAAGCTTTGCGCTATCAATGAGAATGAAAAGATAGCCAAAGCCATAGAGCTGGAAAAGGCAGCCCGAAACTACGATCGGCGGATAACTAAGATTAGAAATGCAACCTATGGTGAGGAAATTTGTCACATCTTTGTCTTCAATACCAGAGGAATTGATTTAAATTACCAGGAAACCATTACTAGTAGTAGTATCTTGGCCATTGCTGAAGATGGCTCCGATTCTCAAATGGGATGGGACTTCGATTTTAACCGTTTTTTTGATAAGTTGTCGGTAGAGGAGGTTGGAATCAGGGCGGCTGCAAGGGCAACCGAGCAATTGGGCGCAAGGGGGATCAAGACTGTTAGGTGCCCGGTTCTTTTGAACAATGTTGTATCGTCAGAAATTCTGGGGGTTTTAGCATCCTCCTTTATGGCTGAAAATTGTCATAAAGGTAAGACTATTTTAAAAGATAAATTGGGCAGGAAGGTCTTCTCCTCCCAAATTGGGATTGTTGACGACGGGTTATTGGAGGGAGGTCTTTCAACCTCTCCTTGTGACGGTGAAGGAACTGCAAGACAAACCACTCAACTGGTTGAAGAAGGAGTAATAACCCATTTTTTATATGACCGCTACTACGCTCTAAAAGACGGCCTATCATCCACGGGAAACAGTAACCGGAGCGATGTAGACTCTCCACCAAGTTCGGGAGTGTCCAATTTTTTTATTAAAAAGGGGAAATTTACTCCCGAAGAACTGTTGTCCGGAATAAAACAAGGATTTTTGATCACCGAACTGATGGGGGTCCACACCGCAAATGCCATTTCGGGTGATTTTTCATTGGGGGCATCCGGTTTTTGGATCGAAGAGGGAAAAATCAAGTTTCCTGTCAAGGGAGCGGCTGTTTCCGGAAATATTATAGATATGCTTGCCAATGTGGAGGGGGTTGCAGATGACATCCGTTTTTTGGGAAAAGTGGGCGCTCCCAGCATCCTGATCAATAATATGGACATCAGCGGGGAGTGATGGCAGGCTTTCACTTGATTTAGTTTTAGACAATAGAAATCATTCTCCACATACCTGCCCGCTTTCCAAAATTATGCCCCGGTTGTCCATTCTTGATGATCCTTTTGCCGAATGATCAAGTCCTGGCCCGCCTCCGGAGGATTTGCGGGTTCTATTTGATGCCGGCTTTCTGCCTGTCGTACCGGCACAGACGCCCTGAATTCCGATTGATTTGCTCCCGAGTAATTGCAAACCGGCGCGCAACATTCTTCCTGGTTAGTGCAACCCCAATACATAATGCAACTCGGGCAGCATTCGCTTGACGCAAGCCTTTCCTTCCGCGATTGTCTCCTCCGCCCGGTTGAATTCCAAAAGACCAATATGGGATAATTTTAAATTTAAAATGAAATCAGGGGGATCGCCCGC
>DAOWNY010000244.1 GCA_030642325.1 Deltaproteobacteria bacterium | reverse complement strand
TTTTAAACCCCCTGCATGTGGGTCTTGAGTAGCATACCCTTTTATCTATTGTCAAGTAAAATGTAGCAATATTTTCAATATTCCGGCGGGTAATTTTTTTGCGTTTTTCTTTATTTAAGTCTCTTTGCCGATAATTCCCTTAAGTTCATGTAATATCATTCAATATCCGGATATTAACAAGCCCGGTATCCTTACGGACAAAGACTTGATTACGTCTATACCCATGCTGAAACCATGCTCCTTGCAGACTTCTTTTTTTAATTGAAAAAGGATACCCTGACCACGAAGACCTTTATTCGTCAATCTGCTCTTGAGCATATCTCTTTTTTAATTCATGCCTGGCAATCTTTCCCAATGATATTAGCGGCAGCTCCTTTACAAACTCTACTGTTCGCGGTTTTTTATAGCCGGCCAGATTTTTAGAACACCACCCGATAATCCCTTCCGCAGTGACCCTGCTTCCTTCCTTAAGCACCACAATCGCTTTGACTGCCTCTCCCCATTCCGAATCAGGCACTCCGATTACCGCCGCTTCTTTTACCTGCGGATGCAAATAAATCACATCTTCCACTTCCCTGGGGTAGATATTTTCTCCACCGCTAATAATAATCTCCTTTTTGCGGTCCTTGATATAAATGTATCCCTCTTCATCCCGGGTTGCCAGATCACCACTATAAAACCAGCCGTCTTTAAGCAAAAGCTGTGTCTGTTCCGGTTCCTTCCAGTATTCCTTCATGAGGTTATCGCCCCGCACGATAATTTCACCCACCTCTCCGGGCGCCACCTCTTTCCCATCCTCATCAACCACCCTGACATCATTACCGGGCATCTCTTTTCCGCAGGAGGTGATTCTTCTTTCGCCTGCAGCACTGTCCAATAAATGATCTGCCTTCTGCAGACAGGTAACCGCCCCTGCCTGCTCGGTAAATCCGTACAACTGAACAAACACATTTCCCAGTGCCCCTAACGCTCTTTTGAGAACGGGAACCGGCATGGGGGCAGCGCCGTAAAAAATGGTTCTGATGGTGGACAAATCAAAAGATTCCCTGCGGGGATGATCCAGTAAACGGATTATGAGGGTAGGAACGAGGAGGAGGAGGGTAATCTTTTCCCGCTCAATTGCGGACAAAATATCATCTACTTGCGGCTGTTTTAAAGCCACAATCCTTCCGCCTCGATAAAGGCAACTCAGGTTTAACCAGGCAAAAGCAATGTGAAAGTACGGAATGGTCTGCAATAAAATATCATTCTCATCGAGATGATGGGATAATACAATATCCTGGGAACCGGAAATCCAATTTCGATGAGTCCATACGGCTTCCTTGGGGGAACCGGTGGTGCCGCTGGTATGAATCAGGCATACCGGGTCTTCTTCACGGATGTCCAAAACGAGTTCATCGGCGAAATGATGTGCAATCAACTGTTCATAGCTTAAGGGAAATATCTTGTTCTCCCGGTCATCCATGGAAATATAGTGTTCAACCCCGGGAAGCTGCGAACGAATTTCCTCAATGGTTTCCTGAAAGTCTTTATCCACCAGGAGGGTGGTTACCTCACAACGATTTATCAGATAAACCAGTTCTCTTCCCACAAACCGATTATTGAGGGGGACATTCACCATCCCCGCTTTGGCCGCCCCGCAAAATATTTCCCAGCACCGGGGACTCTGACGGCAAAGGAACCCGATCTTATCTCCAGGGGCATTACCCAGTGATAAAAGCGCCTGACCCAATGCATTGGTTCTTTGATCAAACTGCCGAAAAGTAGCTCGGTAATTATCTCCTGTCAAAGCTAACCGTTGGGGGTATCGAAAAGCATTTCTCCGTACAATGTCGCCAATGAGCATAATATTCCTTGTTCAGGAAACGTCTTTGGGCATCATTACTGCTTCAACCAACAATTTATCGGAATGGGGCACCGGCTTTATTAAAAAATCTACATATATTGGCGGATAAACGGAATTGGTCTTAAAAAAACCTGTTAACTATTCGGTGACAAGAGCAAGCAATAGAATTCGTGCATGAGAATGTATTAATTAATAAATTGATACAAGAAGGAAAAAACATCATGGAGATTGTATGAGAGCCGAAAAAAAAATAGCGTATCCCCCAAAAATAAATTGTAACCGATCACGGTTACAATTTATTTAAATAATTAAAGCAATGGTAAAGATTTAGCCTCTATTAACCAATATTTACTATTCTACGTGGTACTTAAAAGAAACATTAATCCTTGCCCGGTAGATTGAAACCTTGTTGTCCTCAATTGTCATGTCAAGCTTAACGACTTCTGCGATTCTCAAATCCTTCAGATTCTTTCCCGCCGTTTCAATCGCATTTTTAGCTGCTTCCTCCCAGGATGTTTTACTTGATCCCACTAGCTCAATAATTTTGTAAGTACTTTCAGGCATAATCATTCCCCCATAATATGCAAATTTTATAAATCTAAAGAGGCCAAATCAAATACCACCGCCTATAACTCCATCAACTCATACTTATAGCTTTTATAATTAGCTGATCTGTTCGTGTTACGCGTAAAACATGGTATAGATTATATATATATTGCCTTGTATTCTGCATTAAAACCAGACTCAAAAACTGCCGGCACTGCAGAATGCACGGACAGACAGACACTGGGAATGAGAATAAGCGATGTATTCGCCTGTGTGGGTGAGAATCAAGCAATCCATGTCGTTTTTTGTATCCGTTTACAGTTTCCGGTTTACAGTTGGTAAAAACTTGGATCTAAAATGTAACCATGGGTTCTTCTTTTGAAGATTTAGAAACCTACAATTTAAAAAAACACGGACACTAATTCCAAAATTGGAATCAATATCAACCATGTTTGCATCGTTATAAAATCCATTTCACTGAAAAAAACCGTGAACGATTATTTTTTTTCAATACAATTTCAATACCATATACTTTTTCTCAAGTCAACAAATTACTTTAATAATATGCAAATTTTTTCAGCAAATAACCCAGTGATTTACATGTTTTAAAAAATATTTTTAAGCGCAGTAAAACTGAGGGCGGAAAATAATACTGCCACCCCATTTTTTTCAATAATATTGATAACTTGAATAGCTCTTTGCGGGAAAATAGATGTAACTACTTTAGAAAAAAGGTGTCATGCTCAGAGTTCACGATTTACGGTTGACTTTTTTAGTACTCCTCGTCCAGGGCGACATAGAGTTCGCTCCCTACTTGCGTGCAAGACCTTTTCGGCGTATCGCATAAACCTGACGAACTCCTCATCTATCTCGCTTACCAACCCTTAACCGAACCTTGGAACTCTGAACCTTTAATGATTACGAATAGATTATTTAGATCTCAGTTTCTGAGTCAATTGCGTTG
>DAOWNY010000142.1 GCA_030642325.1 Deltaproteobacteria bacterium | reverse complement strand
GGATGCGGAAACCTTCATCAAGATCTGGGCGGCCTGGCAGGAAGTGGCCAGGCCCGCCCTGGTTAAGGCCATGCACAGCGTGGCCCCTCCTTGCCGGGAACCGGATGCACTGGAGCAGGCCATCCCGGAATTCGTAAGAAGGATAGGACTGGAAGAACCCATCTGCTATATCCAGAACCCCTTTGAGGTTTTTCGGGATCTCTTTGAAAGCGATGCCCTGATTGCCGGGATGTTCAGGATTGCCCATTCCTGGGATGCAGCTTCTCCCCTGGAATACGGAATGGGGGTCATGAAGCTTCTGACACTCCTCGGCTTTACCGATTACGGCTGTTTAAAGGGGGGGACCCACAGCTCCGCCCATGCCACCTATAAGGTATTTACCGAAAACGGCGGCAGATGCTTTACCGAGAACGAAGTGGACAAGGTGATCATAGAAAACAATAAGGCCGTGGGCATCAAGATTAAAGACGGTCCCGAGGTGAAGGCCGATAAACTGGTGGTAAGCACCTTAAGCCCCCGACAGCTTGTATTTGATATTACCGGCAAAGAACACTGGCCGTGGCGGGTAGCCAGAAGGGTTGACGGTCTTGCTGACTGGCGGATATGTATCACCTGGTATACCTGGGCGCTCCACGAACTTCCCCGCTATGACAAGGCAGTTGATATCTTTCCTGATATGAAGAGAGTAGGGCAGATCGCTTTGGGAGAAAAAGAGATGGATTCCCTGGTAAGAAACACCTGCCGGCGATACCTTGGTCAGTGGGACTGGGGGTCTAATTTGGTGGTGGTTCAAGATTCCATGATCGACCGCACTAGGGTCCCGGATCATAAAGAATCAATCCTTACCGAGGATTACCAGCCGGCTGCCTGGAATTTTACTGATGATCAGTGGCAGGAACTGAAAAAAAAACATGCCGGACAAGTTATGGATACCCTGGGTAAGGTTGCTCCAAACATGACCTGGGATAACGTGATCGGTTATAATACCTGCACCCCCTTTGACCACTGCCATCTTGCCAACATGGCCCCTGCCGGGAACTGGGGCATCATTGATCATGTTCCCACACAATTGGGAAAATACCGGCCGATCCCGGAATTGGCCCGCCACAAGACACCCATTGACAGGCTTTATGCAACCGGTTCCGCCTGGCCCATAACTGCAGGCTGTTGGCCGGGTCAGGGTTATACCTGTTACAAGGTGATTGCCGATGATTTCGATCTGAATAAGCCCTGGGAAGATGCGGGGCGAGATTATTAAGCGTTGATCAAAAAAAGGGGATAATTACCAATTCGGATGAAAAAAAAGGAGGGATAGCACTTTTTAAGGGATGACTACCTTTAATACAAGGTAACTTACTCAGCGAAACTAACCAGGCAGCCGGAAAAAATTATAAAAGTAAGTTTTTTCACCGGTTAACCATTCTACTTGATTGACTCTAATTTATTGATACGGAAATAATCTGACAGCCCTCAATTTAAAACACCTGAGCAGTTACTAACGCAATTGATTCTTTATGATAATTGACGAACACTACCGAAAGGAGAGTGCGCAATGATGAATAAGGCAATCGCGGTAATAGGGAGAGGGTTACATAAACCGGGTCGAGGGAAGTCATCATGCTTAAGCTTCATTTCCGGAAAAGATACTTTGAGTATTAAAGTAACCCCCGGGCTTACGAGAAAGTTTGGGTCAGCGAGAGGCGTGAAAACAGCGATTATTTTGTGTTGGCTTATTTGTTGGGGAATCATTCCCGATTTGGTTTATTCCCAGGCAATCATAAGCCCCGGCATCGTGATCAATCAAGAGAACTATATGAATTACCTCTCTGAACTGAAGAGGTTAATTCCACCCGGTAAACAGCATCTTTTAATAGAACTCGGTCTAAAGAAGGGATTGATAACTATCCCTGTAGTAGAGACAACGCATTTCCCTCATGCAAAGGGATTTGCGGAGGCAACCAAGAAAAACTTAGGTAAATGTCGGATCGGACCAGAAAATACACTCCTGGGCTGGACGGCGGGACTCCCTTTTCCTAATCCCAAGAGTGATTTGGAGATCGCCTGGAATGCATATCCCGAGGTGAACCATGGATTTTCTACTGATGAGGCAAATTTTGACGGTTATATCTCCCTTTTTAATGAAGATAGGCAAGAGAGAAGTTTTGCCTGGCTTCTTCGTAAGAAAAAATATATGGGAAGGACCGAATTTTCTCCCATGCCTAATATGCCGGAGGCTGAAACCCGGGGAATCCTGAGCAAGGAATCTATTGTTGTTACTGAACCTTTTGATGTAAAGGGCTTTATTCAGATAAGGATAAGATTCTGGGATTTAGAAAGGGATGATGATGTTTATGCCTATCTTCCGGCATTAAGGAGGATTCGCAGACTTACGGGCCGGGATGTAACTGATCCGCTTCTGGGAAGTGATTGTATGGCCGATGACTTCGAAGTCTGGCGGCAAAAACCCACCCCGGCGATGACATTTAAGGCATCGGAGGGGGAATTTTTGGTGGGAAGGTTTTACAATGAGATATGGAAAGAAGATTTCCGAAGATCCTGTTGCTTTCAGCATGAATGGGAGATAAGGCCGTTGTGGATACTGGAGGTCACGACAAATGACCCTGAATATGTTTATTCAAAAAGGGTTATCTTCATTGATAAAGAAGAGGGTACCTACTTTCCCTATGGGGCGGATAATTATGACCAGAGAGGCAGACTCTATAAATCAAGTATTCTGACCATTCCGTATATAGAGGATAAGACCTATTATAGAAACTTCCTCGGTTTCGTGTATCTAAATAATCTAAGAAACCACCACACCTCGTTTAAGGTGGTGCCGAACTTTATACCAAGTGATCCTGCTGAGTGGTTCAGTATAAGGGGATTGTTGAGAAAGGTCAGATAAAGGGCACTCTCATCTTCCGCGATCCGGAGAATAATCAGGAAAACTGCAGGGGAATCAATAAAAAAAGGAGAAAAAAAGATGAAACAATTGGCGATTTGTTTATTAGCCCTGTCAATGATTTTTATGTTGGGAAGCAACCTCTCTGCCCAGGGTAAGAAAATCGTCCCGGGGGTGGTGATTACCAGGGAGAACCTTGATGACTACCTCCCGGAACTAAAAAGACTATTGCCTTTGCCTGCCCAGATCACTTACCTTCAGGGTTTAAGGCAAGGGTGGATTACTATGCCCATAAAAGAGTATAAACCCCTGCCTCTTTCCCACTTTGCCAAACTGGGGCTTTCCAATGCCAAGAAGAACTTTGCGGTGGGAGAAAATAACGTTTTTATTGGAGATTGGGAAGCCGGAGTCCCCTTTCCACACCCTAAAACCGGGGTGGAACTTGCCTGGAGCGTTTTCCGGCGGAGAATCTATAAGGATCAACAGAAGTGGCCAGCAGATTTTTATCTCTTCCATAAAGACGGCACCCTGGAGCGGAGCTTTGCCTGGCTGGAGCATAAACGGTATTGGAACGGCCGTTGCTATGTTGACCCCATGCCCGAGGAACCGGGCAATAATATGGAGATGGAATCCAAAGAGGCGATGATAATTACCAAGCCCTTTGATGTGAGAGGATTTTGTCAGTTAAGAGTACGGTTTGATGATATAAGGAAAGATGATGAAGTGTATGCATATCTACCGGCCCTGAGACGGGTGCGGCGTCTCACCGGCTCCGACTTTACCGATCCGCTTTTAGGAAGCGATGGCGTAATGGATGATTATGAGGTCTGGCGCCGCAAGATCGATACCAGGATGACCTTTGAAATCAGCGAGGGGCATTTTCTCCAGCCCATGTACGGAACCGATAAATTCAAACCCCCCTATGACCCCCGTAAACACCATTATTGTTACCAGGTGGATTGGGTAATACAGCCGATGTGGATATTGACCATCTATTCCAATGATCCCGATTACCCTACAGCTAAACGGGTTGTCTGGGCGGATAAAGACACCGGCACTTTTGAGCTTCGTTGCGGGGTAAATTATGACCAAAAGGGAAGGCCTTATCGGGGGGCATCATTCTGGCACCTCGCCAGTGCGGAGGATGATTGGGGAGAATTGTGGGGATTTTGGGGATTCTCGTGGATGAGTTTTCTTACCGGCCATCATACCGTCCTTGATGTGTGGACTCAGAGCCAGGATGTCCCCTATGAGGTTCTCTCGTTTAAAGGATTGCTCCGCAGGGCTAGATAAGGCATGGTCTCAGCTTTTTATGCCTTGGCGTTATTGTTCTGTTGGAAATTAGAAGTTCAAGTTTTTTTTGCAAGACAAACTTCTCTTAATAGTTGCTGAAAACAACAAAAAATTATATTTTTTTATCAAAAAAACCAAAGGAACTTTGCGGTGAGCCTCACCCTGTTCTGCCCCAATCCTGCCCTAGTAAGTTCGATCCTGGGTTATCCTTTTATCCTGTGCCCATGGTTCTTTGTCTTGGGTTTGGGGCGGTGAGAGATATGCACTAACGCCCTGGTTTTCCCTCGCCGGCTATTTACTTTTTTGATCTATACGGCCTGACGCTGCGCCAGATAATAATTTTTTATAATTTTTTCCTTATTGTTAGTATTGCCCAGTGAAAAAAGTTATATTTTTTCGGATGGAGAAGTGTTTTTTTTCTTGACAAGCCCTTTAATGGGTGACAAATAACTTTACTTTCAAGGGGGAGGAAAAAAGATGAAACAAATGACAGCCTATTTATTGGCCCTGTCAATGATTTTTATGTTGGGAAGCAACCTCTTTGCCCAGGGGAAAAAAATCGTCCCCGGAGTGGTGATTACCAGGGATAACCTTGATGACTACCTTGATGAGTTGAAGGAATTGATTCCGTTTCCTTGTCAGTTCTATATTTATGGTCTTGAGAAGGGATGGATCACTATGCCGATTGTGGAATTTAAAGGATATCACCCCAGTGAATACGATGGGGTGTGCATTGAAAATGAAGGTAAATTTAAGGTGGCGGACGATAATACCCTCATTGGCGATTGGATGCTGGGGTGTGCTTTCCCCTATCCGAAGACCGGCCAAGAGCTTGC
>DAOWNY010000246.1 GCA_030642325.1 Deltaproteobacteria bacterium | reverse complement strand
TTGTATTAGTATCAAGACGGTGGAAAATCACCGCACCAATATCATGAGAAAACTCGAAGTGCATAATATTGTCGAATTGATCAAATACGGCGTAAAATTGGGACTGATAGACCTGGATACATAAAGGAAAAAATAACTACTCAGAATCGCTCAACAGATATTTGGCAAAATAGGAGCACCTATGCTAAAACCCCAGGTAAAATTGGGGTATTTTTTTTCCAAAATGGGGTGATTACTCTATTTACATATTAACCGGATCAGAATATAAATTATCATGAAATGGAAAAAAGGTTGCAAGTTGAAATAATTAAAGATATACTAAATAAATCAAAATGGTTTTCCGGGTTATTAAGGAAATATATTAACAGTTAAATTAACTAAAAAAAGAGCTTGACGGGAGGGCTTCAGGGTTTTTCAAACCGTCAAACACTCTTTAATGGAAGGAGGTTACTTTCGAAAACAGCCTAAATTTCATTTCAAATTAAATCACCTAAAAGAATTTATCTTTATCTGCAAATTTTCAGAGAACTTGGTAAGGAAAGAAGCTGAGATCTCGATTCTTTATCAACAAGATCTTTTCCCCCTTTCAAATTTCGAACTAGAATTTATTAGAAATCAAAAAGAACATTAGAGCGATATCTTTCAGTCTTTGTAGTATTTTCGAGAAGTTTACTAAAACGATAACACTTTGAAAATATTGATGAATTAATCAAGATGGATGGGTATCTTATGGGATCGGGACAAAAAGGCATTAAATGGTTGGTTTAAATTGTCGGTAGAATTGTTAAAGAGTAATTAAAGGGTAAGATATAAGGAAAGCAGGGGGTGAAATATCATGAAAGATATTCTGACTATGATTATGGCAGGGGGTACCGGGGAGCGGCTTTTCCCCTTAACTCTGCATCGGGCAAAACCGGCGGTAACTTTTGGGGGGGCATATCGCTTGATTGATTTTACTTTAAGCAATTGCATCAATTCGGGGTTGCGAAAAATAGTGGTGCTGACCCAATACAAATCTTTATCACTGGATCGTCATCTAAGGCTGACCTGGAATATCCTTAATGCAGATCTCGATGAATACATATTTTCTATTCCCCCTCAGATGAGGGTTAACAGTGATTGGTACAAAGGAACCGCAGATAGTATTTATCAAAATTTATACTATGCCAACATGGTTAATCCCCGCTATTTTCTGATCCTCTCCGCTGATCATGTATATAAAATGGATTATTCCGGGATGATTGACTTTCATAAAGAGAAAGGTGCTGATGCGACGGTGGCCACCATCGAAGTGGATCGCCGGGAGGGATCCCAGTATGGCATTATGAAGGTTGATGCAAATGACAGGATTATTGCTTTTAAGGAAAAACCTAAAAAATTCCAACCTCCGATGAATGGGAATAAAACCATTTTGGCCAATATGGGGGTTTATATTTTTAATTCCCGTATCTTAAGAAAATTCCTCGAGGAAGATGCCCGAAAGGATAGTAATCATGATTTTGGCAAAAATATCATCCCGGCGATGATCCAGGGCGCCAAAGTTTTTTCTTATAACTTCCGGGACAAGGATACCGGAAATCCCAAATATTGGAGAGACGTGGGAACCAGCGATGCCTATTATGAGGCAAATATGGATCTGGTTGAACCGAATCCCGAATTCAATTTATATGACCGGAATTGGCCCATCCGGAACCATCAATGTCAATACCCTCCAGCCAAGGTCGTTTTTTCTCAAGGTTGCAAGAGAGGAAGCCCGGCTCTTTGTCTGGATTCCTTGGTTTCGGGCGGATGTATAATTAACGGCAAGGTGCAAAAAAGCATCCTCTCTGCCGGAGTAAAAATCAACAGTAATGCCCGGGTAGAGGAATCCCTTTTGATGGAAGGGGTGGAGGTTGGGGATAATTGTAAGATTAAGCGGGCCATCATCGATAAAAGGGTTAAAGTGCCGTCCGGAATTGAAATAGGATACGATCTGGAAGAAGACAAAAAAAAGTTTTTTGTTACTGATTCAGGAATCGTGGTTATTCCCAAAAATGAAGAGATTTTACCTCCAGGGGCGGGAGTTTCGAGGAGAGAAAGGATCATCGAGTATGGTTATTCATCAAATCTGGCTGATTTTCAGTAATGACTAAAAGTCCGGTAACTAAGCGGAAAAGAGGAAAATATTTATTCTTGCAGCCGATATCCCTGAGGAGATGAGGGCATCTTTAGTAAAGAATGGTTGTACCCCGTTTACAGTTACTATTGGTAAAAACTCCTGTCTGATATGTAATTATGAGTTTTTCATTTGAAGATATTGAATAAAAACCGTGAATTGTGAACTGAGAACCGCAAATGGCTAGTGTTCCGGTGTGACTATTATTAATCATGCTTGTTTGAGCTCACATTTACGCGGGTTTTGGTAAAGTGCCGGGGTTTTGGCAAAAAGGGACACTTTTTGGGGAATTGTTTCAGTATTAAACAAAGGGGCTGTTCATAAAAAAATACGGGGTACATTGTCTTTGCCCGGGTGGGTCAGGGCTAAAATTGATAGGATTTTGTTTAGAGAGAGAAATATGAATGCTGTCCGGATCAGTTGATCCAATTTTCTACAGAGGCAAATGACATGTACCCCTCAATTTTACTGAACCTACAGCTTTTTCGTTAATGACATTAAGCCGGGAGAGATAAGATCTAAGCTTAAAACTTAGGCCTTAGAACCCTGGGGACGACAATTTTATTGCAAAAAAAAGGAGGAAGATATGGACAAGAACAAGTCGTCTAAGGAGAGAAAGACTGGGAAAAAAAGGATGGTTAACTTTCAGTTTCAGGCACCGGAGGCCGATTCGGTTTTTCTGGTGGGGAGTTTTAATGACTGGGATTCCAATGCTAAACCCATGAAAAAAGATAGTGAGGGGATCTGGAATAAAAAGATTAAACTGTCTCCCGGCACCTATGAGTATCTATTTTACGTGGATGACCGGTGGGAGAATGACCCCAATGAAATGGCACTGATCGAGAACCCCTTTGGCACTGCCAACAACCTTAGGGTTGTAAATTAGTATTCAGTTGAGCGATTAGCTGCCGGCAATCAGCCTTTAGCTTTGAAAACCCGAGGTATTACGACAGCTTGAAATAACGCCCAATGGGTGAAAATTTGTAATAGCAAAGCATCCTGTGATCATTTTGGCTAATAGCTAACTGCTAAAGGCTAAGTGCTCAATTCAGGTTTTAATTACCTCAACTAAAAACATGAGAAGTTTATACAGGAGATTTATATATGAGTATCAAAGTAGGTATTAATGGCTTTGGGCGAATAGGAAGAAACGTATTACGTGCCTCGTTTGAAAACAGTGATCTGGATTTTGTG
>DAOWNY010000347.1 GCA_030642325.1 Deltaproteobacteria bacterium | reverse complement strand
GAATAAAAGGGAAATCGATAATCGTTCCATGAACAAAATAACTCTATCAATGAAAGTTAAAATATGGAGGATGTCACAGTTGAAAAAATTGTAACCAACGGACTGGTAATATTGCTTATGATTACGGCGCCAAACCATTTCAGACTTTAGTGCTCATTGATGCGGTTTCGTAACATAAGTGTCATTAGTCTTGTCATTTGACAATCTAAGCAATCGGTCGCTATTCAGGTAAAACAGGCTGAAGGTAAAAAAACAGCGGAGCAGCCATTTATATCTTTTCGAGTGAAAAATATAATTATTCATTGGGAGCAGCTGACTTTTCCTTCAGTCTTCGGTCTTCAGGCTAAAAATCTGAGCAGTTATTGATCATAAATATATGTTGACATAAAATAATATTTTCAGTAATTTTCGGATATGGGTGAGTATGGCAAATTAAATATAAAGGAAAGGGCCGGGTGTCTTTTAAAATTGATCTGACCATCATCGGGGCCGGGGTAGTAGGACTGGCCATAGCTTCTGAAGTAGCCGGGGAAGGGGTCTTTGTCCTCGAAAAAAATCACTCCTTTGGCCTGGAGACCAGCAGCAGACACAGTGAAGTTGTGCATGGGGGGATATACTATCCGGAAAATTCTCTGAAAGCAAAGCTTTGCATAGAAGGTAACGCCTTACTCTACGAATTTTGTGAAAAACACGGGGTGGGATATAAAAAACTGGGGAAAATCGTTTCCGCTATCGAGAAAAATGAAATCGAAGCCCTCGAAATGCTTTATGAGCAGGCTAAAAAAAACGGGGTTGATGGAATACGGCTTATCTCAGAAAATGAGCTTAAAAGGCTGGAACCGAACGTGGCAGGAATAGCCGGAATGCTTTCTCCCCCCACCGGAATTGCTGATTCCTACTCATTTATGAAGGCCCTCTATAATAAAGCAACAAACCGGGGCGCCCAATGTATTTTTAACTGCGAGATAATAGGGATAACAAAATTACGTTCTAACTATCAGGTTACCATTAAAGAACCCGGGGGGATTTCTTCCTTTCTTACCCCTCTTATAATAAATTGTGCGGGTTTAAACGCGGAGAAGGTGGCCGCTCTTGCCGGAATAAACACAGCAAAGGCAGGCTATCAGACCCATCTATTAAAAGGTGACTATTTTAGTATACCCCCAAAAAAATGGGGTCGGGTAAAAAAACTCATTTATCCGGTTCCCAAAAAAGTCGGGGTAGGAATTCACATATGCATTGCCGTGGACGGAAGAGAGAGATTCGGCCCCGATGAATACTACGTGGAAGAGATAAATTACCAGGTAGATGAAAATAAAAGAGAGTTATTTTACAACTTTGCCAAAAAATATTTCCCGTTTCTTGAAATGGATGATCTGGAGCCGGAATCTTCAGGGATAAGGCCCATTCGCCAGAGTTCAAGGGAAACCATGAAAGATTTTATCATAGCTCACGAGGCTGACAAAGGACTTCCCGGATTGATCAATCTCATTGGTATCGAATCCCCCGGTTTTACTTCTTCGCTAGCCATTGGAAGGTATGTCAAAAAACTGACAAGGGAAATCTAGAGCGTTCAGTTTTCATCGCTATTAAACCTCAAACCGGGAAGTTTTTAGCCACTTTAGACATTTTTACCCGGCATCCCCCGGGAAAATCCCGGCACCATAAAAAGCATAACTCCGCTCACCACTACGATGGTAGCCACCCAGTGTCATGTCACGTGTTAAATGGCGTAAGATTGCGCAGTATCTTTTTCTTTCTGCAAGGCACGACTGAAGGCGTATAGTATTTCTATGTAACTGAAGTCGTAACACCGCAGAAAGGGAAAAAGACAAGCAAGGTGCGTCATTTGATG
>DAOWNY010000365.1 GCA_030642325.1 Deltaproteobacteria bacterium | reverse complement strand
TTTGTTGCAAGCAAGATAGAGCCGGTCGAGTATGAGAACTTTTTGCCCCCCTGGTACAGCTTTAATCCTATGGTTTTCATCTCCACCGGAAATTGGCATAACTATGCAGAGCAAGTTCGGCAGGTATTGCAGAAGGCAGCTTCTTCGCATCCCCTGGTGATGGACAGAGCCCGGGAGATTGTTGGCGGCTTTTCAAATAAGGAGGATGAGATTACCGCTATCCGTGACTTTGTGTCAAGGAATATTAATCCAATCAATCTTTCAATCAATGATTTGCCTCTGGAACAAGTGACGCCGGCCGAAAGAACCCTCATGGACGGATACGGAAGCTCGGCCGATCGGGCAGTGTTATTGTACGCATTGCTTAGCGCGGCAGGTTACAATCCCGAATTTGTCCTTGCTTCCCGGATATTGCCGGTGGAAAACCTGCAGCGTCTCATCAGGGAATACCCCGTTCCCGGAATCTTTAACCAGGCGCTGGTGAGGCTGAAAAAAGATGAAGGTTACATATATTTGAATGATACCGATCAGTATGCCGCCCTGGGGACCACTTCGAACGATGGACACCTCGGTTTGCTGCTCAAAACCGGACAAATATTTACGATAAGTGCCCTGACTGAAGGGCTGAAAGATCGGGAGGATCTCATTTTTTCGATCAGGCTCTTTAAAGATGGTCGAGCAATCATAAAAAAAAAGCGCACGGTTTACGGGAAAAAATTTGCTGCATTTCGAAAAAAATTTACCGAAATGCCACCCGAGAAACGCAATCGCTACCATCAGGAAAGGGTGGCCTCCATCAGTCAGTCCGCCGAGGCCGATGGTGAGTATGTCACCAATTATAATATGTATCCCGGAGTAGAGGAATTTTCCGTAAAGGTGGATAACTATGCCACTCGCCAGGGAGACTGTCTCTATCTCAAGTTGCCGGGTCTCACCACCGGAATTATGGGGGTAAAAAGAGACGAACGGAAAAACCCGATGTACCGGGACTGGTTTTGCCGGCGGCATGTCAAGCTTGAGGTAACCTTACCGGAGGGGATTGATTCCTTTCAGATTATTCCGCCCCAAACACTTTTTCTGCCGGTGGAAAGGTCCGGGGAGATCAATATGGAGACGAAATTTTTACCCCCTGCTTCTCCATCCAGGCTTGCCGGCCCTAAACGTTTGAGTGTTCAAATGGATATCGATCTAAAACCGGTGGTGGTTTTACCAAAAGAATATTTGCAGCTTTTAGAAATAAATCGGATATTAAGTCATCCTGAAACGCGCATGTTGTTAATTAAGATGAAAAGGTAAAGTGATTTTTAAAATCAAAGAATGATTGTAACCGTTCACGGTTCTCAGTTTGCGGTTCACGATTTTTATTCAATGAATTATATAAAGCTTTAGGCATTTTGATATTGCTTTTAAACTCCAAAATGAGTTCTTTTACATCCATATCAGAGAATATCCCAGCCTTTCGTGAAAATATATACTTGTGCTCTCAATTAAGCGGCTTAAGCCTTTCGCGATATAAAACATTGGAA
>DAOWNY010000216.1 GCA_030642325.1 Deltaproteobacteria bacterium | reverse complement strand
TTTGGATAGTTCTATATAGCGCAACATCTTGAAATAATACAATAAAAATTATTAAAACCTATTCTTATTTAACAATGCCGATTTATTCGACGGGATATTGTTTTGTACATCTCCATTCTTTTTTGAATCAAATCTGATAAGAGGGGGAAAGTTGCTTATGGGTATTTATGAGTTGTTCAATTTAGAAGGAAAAGTAGCCTTGGTTACAGGAGCGGCCGGCGGCTTGGGGGCCGCTTTTGCAGAAGCTTTGGCAGAAGCGGGTGCCAGGGTAGCTTGTACGGATATTAACTCGAAAGGGGTGAGAGATTTAGCCGAAAAGATTGGCACCTCCGCATTGGCAGTGCAAGGAGATGTGACCAGGGAAGATGAAGTAAGGATGATGGTAGCTGAACCGGTGAAAAAATGGGGGCGGCTGGATGTTCTCGTCAATAATGCAGGTATTGCCGATGCCGTCCCCCGATTGGTTCACCAATTACCCTTATCTGAGTGGGAAAAAGTGGTAGCGGTAAATTTAACCGGGGTATTTTTATGTGCCAAAGAGGCTTTGCAGGTGATGGTGAAGCAGAAAGAGGGCAAAATTATCAATGTGGCTTCGGCTTGGGGAGAGGTAGGCTCTGCCTCCGTTATTCCTGTGCCTGCCTATAATGCTACCAAAGGAGCCATAATTAACTTCACCCGGGAGCTGGCCTTGGAATATGCCTCCCTTGGAATTACCATAAACAGTATAGCTCCCGGGGCATTCCGCACCGGACTGGGAGGAGGGGCCTTTAGTGACCCTGCTTTTGCTGAGGCCATATTAGAGAAGATTCCCATTAAAAAGATAGGAATACCGGAAGACTTAAAGGGATTAATTGTCTTTATGGCCTCTGAAGCCTCCAAATTTATAACCGGCCATAACCTGGCGGTAGACGGAGGATATTTGGCCCAGTGATAAAAAGAATCGAAAGTTTTTCCACCGGCAATAAAATCTGTATCCGTTCACAGACAGTTTAGGTTTGCAGTTAACAGTTGGTAAAAATCTGGATCTAAGATGTAATCATGGGTTCTTCTTTTAAATATTTAGAAGACTTCAACAATTTAAAAGAACTATACGGGCACTAATTCCGGAATTGGCGTTGATATCAAACATGTTTATGTATCGTTATAAAATTTATTTTATTGAAAAAAACCGTGAACGGTAAACCGGCAACCGCGAACACTTACAAAAATCTTTAAGGTTTCCACAAATGAGGATGATCGGCAGATAAAGGGTGATAAAAATGATCAAAAAAATTAATCATGTGGGTCTGGTGGTAAAAAATATTGAAGAGGCTTTGGATTTATATGTCAACACTCTGGGATTTAAATCATCTGAGATCCTGACATCAAAAGAGGATGGAATTAAAACAGTAATGGTTTCTCTGGGGGAGGTTACCTTTGAATTGATGGAACCTATCGATCCCCGGGGTGGTGTCCAAAAATTTTTAGAGAATAGGGGAGAAGGGATACATCACGTTTCCCTTGAAGTGGATGATATTGTCTTGGAACGTAATTCATTGGAATCAAAAGGTATCCGGCTGATAGATGAGAAACCACGAAGTTTTGAGGGATCAATTGTATCGTTCGTGCATCCACAATCAACCAGGGGAGTGCTTATCGAGTTGCTCCAGTGGATGTAATCGACATTACTTTTTTAGTAAAGGACGGGAGAGACCGATGAAAGAGTATCCTTACGAAAAAAAAGTATGGGGCAGCATTCTTGAAGATAAGGCCAAGATAAAAAGAAAGTCCCCCTTTCTCTATTTTAAGGATGAAGTGTTTTCCTATGAAGAGATGAACGAAAGGGCAAACAAGATGGCCAATGGATACCGGTCCATGGGGGTAAAAAAGGGAGATAGGGTAGCGTCCATGATGCCCAACTGTCCGGAATTTATTTTTCACTGGTTTGGCCTTGCCAAGCTGGGAGCAGTAGATACTCCTCTTAATACTTCCTATAAAGGTGACTTGTTGAGGCATGGCATCACTAATGCCGGTGCGAGAATATTACTTGTCCACGAAGATTTCCTTGATCGAATCAAATTTATTGAAGATGAGCTCCCTACCCTGGAAAAACTGGTAGTATTTTCTCCCCTTTCAAAAAAAATTGAAACCAAGTTCAAATTTGAGGTGATACCATTTGAGAGAGTTGGGGAAAACAGCGCAGACTTTTCTTCTTCGGAAGAGATCAAGCCGTCGGATCATTTTATTATAGTCTATACATCGGGTACCACCGGTCCTTCAAAGGGAGTAGTCTTATCTCATAATGCCTTATATTGCTATACTACGGATGCTATAAAAATGCTGGGTTATGATGAAAACGATATTATGTTTAGTTGCTTACCGCTATATCATGCGAATATTCGAATTTTTACCATTTTGGTTGCCCTGATAAATGAAACCGCATTTGCTATGTCAGAAAGATACAGTGCCAGGAAATTCTGGGATGAGATAAGAAAATATAATGCTACGGCCTTCTGTTTTTTGGGAGGGATGTCCACCTTTATACTCAATCAGCCCCCAAGGGATGATGATGCCGACAATCCGGTAAGGCATATCTGGGGAGGGCCTGTCTCGGTTGATGCAGCCAGGGCATTAGAGGAAAGATTCAAGGCAAAGGTTTATTGCGGCTTTTTTGGAATGACTGAGGCGTCCGGCATAACCTTTATAGACTGGGGGGAGATGGAAAAATTAAAAACAGCGGGTAAATGGAAGGAAGTGCTAAGCATGGGCCGGGAGAACAAAGATCTGTATGAAGTGAAATTGGTAGATAGCAATGATAGGGAGGTGCCGCCGGGAGAGAATGGGGAGATCATCTGCCGTCCTGCCAGACCATTCAGTATGATAACGGAATATATAAATATGCCTGAAAAAACCCTGGAAGTCTTTAAAAATCTCTGGTTCCATACTGGAGACATGGCTAAAAAGGATGAGAATGGTTATTTCTACTTTGTCGACAGAAAGAAAGACTACATGCGAAGAAGAGGAGAAAATGTCTCTTCTTTTGAAGTGGAAAAAGTGATTAACAGTCATCCAAAAATCTATGATTCAGCTGCTATTGGGATAAAATCGGAGGTGGGTGAAGATGAAATCATGATCGTTGTTAAATTACAAGGGGGGAAGAGCCTTGTTTATGAAGATCTGATGGGCTGGTGCGAGCAAAGAATGGCCTATTTTATGATTCCTCGCTATGTAAGGGTTATTGAAGATGATTTTCCTCGTACCCCTACCGGAAGAATTGAAAAATATAAACTGCGAATGGAAGGAATCACCTCTGGTACCTGGGATAGGGAGGAGGCAGGATATGAAATTAAGAGATAAAGGGCTGGTTATCCCCTTGTAAAACACTTCGACCTATGCGGTTAGGTATTAGCCTGTTAGGTGTTAGCTTTTGCATGAAACCATTCAACATCCGCTTGATCTCGTTACATTTGCCGATCTAATTCCAGCTTCAAGTTGAGCGATCAGCTGTCAGCTCAAAAGCGTTTAGCTTTGAAAAACCAAGGTATTACGGCAGCTTGAAATAACACCCAATGGGTGGTTTGTAATAGCAAAACATCCTGTGATCATTTTGGCTAATAGCTAACTGCTAAAGGCTA
>DAOWNY010000245.1 GCA_030642325.1 Deltaproteobacteria bacterium | reverse complement strand
TAAGGCCTATAATGATCAGTATGGTCATCTGAAAGGTGATGAATTGATTACGGGAATCGGGAGAATTATCACCAGGCATATCCGGGAAAAAGTCGATTCAGGGTTCAGATACGGAGGAGACGAGTTTACTGCCACCCTGCCCGGAGCAAACCTTAAACAATCTTGCCAAATCGCCGAGCGAATCAGGCAATCAATGGAAGAAGCTGAATCCAAAAAAATTACCCTGAGTATCGGATTGGCAGAGTATGATTTTAAAGTAGGTGTCAATATCTTTGTGAAGATGGCGGATGATGCAATGTACATCGCAAAGAGATCGGGAGGGAATCGAATTCACTTGATGACGAACAATGCGTAATAAATGATCAATTCAGAATAAGTTGCTCCCCCGTAATCCGTAATCCCACCCATGTGCGAAATATTACCTGTTAAAAATTTTCATACCGGGATAGATGTAAGACGATTCCGCCCCAATCTTGAGCCCGTCATTTCCCCTCCTTTTTTCTAATCATTAATACCGTGGCGGCAATTCCCACCAGCTTTGCCTCAGGCGGTGATTCTCTGGGAAGATGGATGAGTTGAACCTCAGCTCCCACTGAAACCCCTATGGCATTAAACTCAACAAAATGTGTCCATAATTTATAAATGGCGTTGGCCGTTTCAATGTTGGGTGCCAGCCAAATGTCGGCTCCTCCCGCTAGTGGGCCATTTATCCCCTTCCGCTTGGCTGCCTCAAAAGAGAATAAGCTATCAAGTGCAAAAGGACCATCCACAACGGCATCTTTTATTTGTCCCCTTTCCGCCATTTTGCTGAGACAGGCGGCATCAATGGTTGAAGGCATTCCGGGGGATACGAATTCTACTGCGGAAATGACTGCTACTTTTGGCCGGGGAATACCCATTGTTTTCACAAATTCCACTGCATTTTCAATCATTTGAGATTTTTCCTGGAGGGTGGGAGAGATATTTAAAACTGCGTCGGTTAGATAAAGAATGCGATTGGCCTTGGGGTTTTCCAGCAAGCAGACACAACTGATTAACCTTTTTCCCCTTAAACCGCTTTTATTATTAAGGGCGACACTCAAAAACATTCCGGAATCTATTTTCCCTTTCATTACCGCCTCGGCCTTTCCGGATCGGCCAATTTCAATTGCTTTATAGCAGGCTTGCATCTCGTCTTTCACATGGATAACTTCTGTTTCTTTAAGACTGCAACCGAGTAATTCGATCAACTCCCTGATTTTTTTCTCATCTCCGACCAATACAGGTTCAATCAAATTCAATTTTTTGGCCTGATCGATTCCCTTGAGGACCGATTCATCCTGAGCAGCGGCAACCGCCACTCTGATGGGTTTGTAATTTTGAGCCAGCTTTATAATATCATTAAAGTTTTTAACCATACTCCCTCTCCTCTTCTTTCCCCAGCAAAACCCGCAGACCTCCTTCGGCCAAAGCCTGCATCTCATCTTCCCCGGGATAAATTTTTAATGGGGCAATAAACCCGACTTTTTGTCCGACCCAATTGGTCAGCAATTGGGAATGAGCCAACCCCCCCGTCAGGACGATGATCTCTACATCTCCCTCCAAAACTGTTGACATGGCCCCGATATCTTTGGATATTTGGTAAGCCATGGCTTGGTATGCCTGCTGAAAATCATGGTCCCCCCCGGAAATTTTTTTTTCAATGATTCTTGCGTCATTAGTTCCCAGATAGGCGGTTAATCCGCCTCCCCCCAGAAATTTTTTTAAAAGCTGTAACTTGGTATATTTGTCGCTGAAACATAACTCAATAACTTCAATGAGGGGAAGCCCGCCTGTTCTCTCCGGGGTAAAAGGTCCTTCTTCGATTCCGTGGGTAGCATCGATTATCCGTCCTTTTTTATGTGCTCCGATTGAGATACCTCCCCCCAAATGTCCGACAACCAGGTTAATATCCTCATATTTTTTGCCCAGATCTCTGGCGGCTTTCCTGGCAACAGCCTTGTGACTGAGTACGTGGAACCCGCTCCTGCGTTTAATTTCCGGTATCCCGGAAAACCGGGCAAGAGGTTCAAATTCATCCGATGACGGAGAATCCAGGATAATTGTCGGTATGTGAAACTTTTTACTCAGATATAGCGATATCACAGGCCCCAAGTTAGACGGATGTTTTTCATATTTTCCCGAAAGAAGATCGTCACACATCAATTGATTGATCCGGTAAGCTCCGGTAGAGACAGGCTTTGTCCCTCCCCCTCGGCTTACAATAAGATCAACATTCTCAAGTTGAACATCATTTTCCCGGAGGATTTTTTCGACTATATTGCGGCGAAAGTGATATTGATCGCTAAAGGTTAAAAAAGCGGATAGTTCCTTGACAGTATGATCCACTGTTTCGACAAACAGAGGGGATTCATCCTTAAAAACTGATGCCTTGGTAGATGTGGATCCGATATTAAGCACAAAAATAGTATGCATATCTATTTCTTCCCATACGTTGTTTAAAACCAATGCTCCTTTTTTCTATTCCTGACCCAGGCCCCTGCTTTTTGGCTTCTGACTCAAAAACAGCTACAGAGTGCTTAGTATATTTAAGAAACTCCAACTAGTCAAGACGCATTCTTGTTGCAGCCTGCTTTTTTAATGAGGGAGCACATATCAATAGATGTATCCGTTTACAGTTTACGGTTTGCAGTTCACAGCTGGTAAAAGCCTGGTTATGGTTGGAAAACCTGCTTGACAGGCAAACAAGATACATATTAAGTGTCATGGTCTTGACATTTGACAAAAGCTTCTCGGATAGCATTGCCAATGTTTTATCCTCGGACATCCCGGTTTTAAGTCGAGTTGCTGCTTTGCTCGCTGTATGGACTGTATACCGCTAAATAAAAAATGGGGGGGACATTCGTGCAGAGATTGCCCGGCATTAATTATCCCCTTATCCAAGCTCTACGCAAATTCTTTCTGCACGAATATTCCCCCCATTCAACCTCCGGTTACATAACGTACCAGTGAGATCTTCAATTTCCTCCCGCCTAAAACTGACCCACAACCTTGAAATAACCATTATTGCAAGCTTGACCCCAGCCCTTGCCAAATTATTGACAGTCAAGCCCAGTAATTTGGCCGCAAGTCAGCTTTTTCTATCCTTTCCGGATTCAATTTTCATCTAACCTGATCACCTGATCCACCATTTTCAAGCCCTTTCAGGCAATACCCGATTTATCTATCCAGATATGGCATAGAAGTTGCTTTGTTGTCATAATACCTCCATCGCACTGACCGGGGGAACTTATACCTGGGAATCTTTTATGCCAAGATTATTCTTCCTGATTCTTTTTCTTCTCAATCATTCTTATGTCCTTTCTTCCTGCTTCTG
>DAOWNY010000339.1 GCA_030642325.1 Deltaproteobacteria bacterium | reverse complement strand
CCGTTGGCCAGTTCAAACTTTCCCAGCTTCCGGCTGATTGCTCCGGTAAAAGATCCTTTTTCGTGACCAAATAATTCACTCTCTAAAAGTCCTTCGGGTAAGGAGGCACAATTAATGGCGATAAAAGGATTATCGCGGCGGGAGCTGTTCTTGTGAATAAAATGGGCAAGCAGCTCCTTTCCCGTACCACTATCCCCCTCTATGAGGACGGAGGCGGAACTCGGGGCTATTGTCCTTGCCAGCTCAATTACTTCAAGCATCTTAGGATCATTTGTTATGATCTCCTTGTTTCTCGACGTCTTCTCTTCATAAGCGGGTTCATTCAATCGGCGGGAATTTTTCAATGCCCGTTTAACCGCCTTGTTCAAGTCATCAGACGAGAAAGGTTTGAGAAGATAATCAAATGCCCCTTCTTTAATCGACATCACCGCATCCCCCACCGTTCCGTAAGCGGTAAGCATTATCACCGGAATAACCGGGGACATCTTCTTTATTTCCCTCAACACCCCCAGGCCGGAAATATTAGGCATTTTTACATCGGTTATTACCAGATCATACCGCTCCGTTTCAAATTTATTTATCGCATCCAAGCCGTCAATTGCGGTTGAAATCGAATACCCGGTCCGTTTCAGGGTTTCAGCAAGGGCTTCTCTCATACTGAATTCATCATCTACCACCAAAATTGCTTGTCTCATTTACAAATATCCTTTTTTAACTGCTCAGGTGCTTAGTCTTTTATTTATGAAATTCGTGTTTTTCATGGCAAAAAAATTTTACAGACAATCGCGAAAACACGAAATCATGTTTCATTCTTCGTGCTTTTGTTATAAATTTTTTTCTTTTTTTGGTTCCGGCAGATATTTATATATTTTCCCATCGAAAAAAATATAAATATCTGTTTGGCTGTTTTTTTACCTTCATCCTTTAAGTCCATCTTACCTGGACACTTACAAATAATCTTAAATCGGCTGAATCATAAACTATCGAGGAGGGGAAAATTGATGGTAAATACAGTCCCAACCCTCTCCTGACTTTCAACTTCTATGGTGCCGCAATGGAGGTCAACAATATTATGTGCTATGGACAACCCCAAACCCATCCCCTTTTTTTTAGTGGAGAAAAATGGATCAAATACTTTATCTATGATATCAGCACTGATTCCCATTCCTGAGTCAATGAATTTTATCTGCCCGAACCTTCTATTGAGCGGTACCTCGTCTTTAGTGTTTTCAGAAAATTTTAAAAAACCTAACCCGAATGGATCCCTCGCCTCTCTTGGCGGATTTTTATTTGAGCCAAGATCATAACTGAATTCAGACAAATCCTTAGCAGTAGAAATAATGAGCTTACCTCCCGATGGCATTGCCTGAACAGCATTTAAAATTAAATTGAGAAAAAGCTGCCTTAAAAATTCCGAATCACCATGAATCATAAAATCATCACAGGCATATTTTTTTATAAACCTGAATTCCTCGTCTCCGGTGATAGTAGGACCGGCAAAGGTTAATGCTTCGTCAAGCAGCTCTTGAATCTCAACCTTGGTTAAGACAGGCCGGGGAGATTTGGTGAAAAGGAGAAGATTAGATACCACGTGATCGATGCTTTTGACTCCGCCGATGATGTGTTTGGCTATCTTTTCCTTCCCGGCATCACCCTTTAGATCTTCCTTGAGTAGCGAGGCAAACAGCTCAATACTTCCCAGGGGATTTCTTACTTCATGAACAATTTTTGCCGCCATCTCTCCCATGGCCATAAGACGGTTGGAACGGCCGGCCTGATCCTCCAGCCGCTTAAACTCGCTAATATCCTGCAGAATAATCACCGTCCCCATCATCTCTTTGTCGGAATTCAAGACTTTGGAAGTAAATACCTTTAAGTGTAATCTTTTGTTGTCCTCCCTGAAAAATTTTGTCTCTCCTTCAAAAAATCTCACCTCAGAATTGAGATACCCCCCCCGGGCATAATTGTAGAAAATCTGTGAATTAAAAATTTCACCAAGTCTCTTTTTTATTGCATCCTTTGATGAATAACCGGTGATTCCTTCCGCCATTTTATTGAAAATAGTTATCTCTCCTTGCGGATTAACTACTATAACCCCGGTGGTTAAACTCTCCAGAATGTTATTTAAGTAATTTTTTACCTCCTCTTT
>DAOWNY010000293.1 GCA_030642325.1 Deltaproteobacteria bacterium | reverse complement strand
GCAGGTGGTGAGAATATTTTGTGCGATGTCCTTACTTCTTATCCTAAAGCCTCAATGGAGGCTCGCATCAGACGCGCTCCGGAGGTGAGCAGTGAAACCTGTCCGGGAAAAGACTTGCCAAAAAGTAAAAAAGCCCTTCTGCTGAAAGACTGGCAATCCCTCCCCACCCTTCCCGCCGTCAAGAAACATCAAATATACTTGCTTACCGATAATTTTCTTCAGGTGCCCGGTCCCCGTATTTACCTGGCAGCAAAAAAAATAGCATCGGTCCTCCATCCGGAGTGTTTTCATGGGAATTGATTTGATAACAGTAAAGGGAATCCGATTCTGCTACTATCATCTTGAGTGGGTCTTAAAAAATATCTCACTTTCTCTAAGCAAGGGAGAAATTGTGAGCATCATAGGTCCCAACGGTTCCGGAAAAAGTACCCTCTTGAAGCTGATCGCCGGAATTGTAAAACCGCAAACAGGTACCATATATATCAATAAACAGCCAATTCACAGTATTACCCGTCGTAACCTGGCCCTGGTTTTAGGCTATCTTCCCCAAAACACTGAAAGCGACTTCGATTATTCAGCAAAAGAGGTTGTTGGTTTAGGCCGTTTCCCCCATCTTAAAGGAATTGGGTTCCTGAGCCGGAATGACCATGAGGTGGTAACCCGTTGCCTTGAAGCCACCGACATCCTGCATTTAAGGGATCGGACTCTCTCCACGCTTTCAGGGGGTGAAAAAAAAAGGGTTCTCCTCGCTTCGGTACTGGCCCAGGAACCGGAAATATTACTCCTGGATGAACCAACTGCTTCCCTGGACATCCATCACCAGATCCGCTTTTATTCCCTTTTGAGGCGGCTGGCAACGGAAGGTTTGGGGATTATGGTGGTTACCCACGATATCAATCTGGCCAGTGTTTTTAGTAGTCGTTTGCTGGTTCTTAATAAAGGGCGAATAATCATGGAGGGAACCCCCCAAAAAGTGATAAAAGAGGATGTTATGAGATCTGTTTACGGAAACTCCCTCTGCATTACCAAACATCCCCAGGGAGAAATTCCCCTGGTTTTTCCCGCAAGGGAATAGGGAGAAATTGTCTATGTCCCGCCTGCTTACCTCCAGACTATTCATCTTCCTTCTGGCCGGATATGGTTTGGCAGCACTTGTGGTAATTTTAATCGCTCCCCTTATCGGCGCTGAAGATGTAAATGTAGCGGTGATTACTAAAGACCTGCTTTCCCAAAATTGGCATTCCGATTCCGAGATATTTTTCTTCCAGAGAATTCCCCGGGTAATTTTGGGTTTTGTTGCCGGAGGAACCCTGGCCCTTGTGGGTAGTGTTTTTCAGGTAATCCTCCGTAACCCCCTGGCAACTCCTTATACTTTGGGGGTAACCGCAGGCGGTGCTTTGGGGGCAGTAATCGCCATCTCCATTCCCGGCCTGGTAATATCGTTTGGTCCTTTTTCTACAATTCAGATTTTTGCCATTTTCGGTTCAGGGATAACCCTTGGAATAATCTACTATTTAGCAAGGAGTAAAACAGGGCTCTCCATGAATTCCCTGCTTTTAACCGGGGTAACCATGGGAATCTTTTGCGGGGCCATGATCCTTCTGGTGCGCTATTTAGTCAGCCCCCATCGTTTGGTGGCCATGGATCGCTGGATGATGGGAGGAGTTCAGGTGGTTGCTTTTCAGGAACTGGCTTCACTTCTGCCTTTTCTTCTTCCCGGTCTTATTCTCCTCTTTTCTTTAGCTGCTCAATTGAATCATCTTTCCCTGGGGGAAGAGATGGCATCCGGTCATGGAATAGATGTGGCACGGGTACAAATGATATCTTTTTTAGGCGGGGGACTGGCCACTGCTGCCGTGGTTTCGGTAACCGGTCCAATCGGATTTTTGGGATTAATAATTCCCCATGCCGTTCGAAAATTGTCGGGTTTCGATCATCGAGTGGTGTTACCTGCTTCCTTCCTTTTAGGCGGCTCCTTATTGGTAGTTTGTGATACCATTGCCCGGACAATAGTGGCGCCGACCGAAATGCCGGTGGGAATCATTACCGCCCTGGTAGGAGGACCTGTCTTTATCAAACTGATTATCTCACGAAGTAAAAGATAAAAAGTGGGTTTGGGGTTGGACCAGGCAGATCTTTATAATATCAAGATGTTACCTTTAAAAATTTGGTTTTCCCGGCTGAAATCGAAGCAGAGCAAAAACTGGTTTAGGAGTGCAAAAAGCTGGTTTTTGACATTCACGATTAGAAAATCAGGGACAAAATCTCCGATGTCCGGGGGAGGAATGAAAAATCGGCGGTCGATTCGATTGAAAGAATATGATTATACGCAGGCAGGGTTTTATTTCATCACCATTTGCACACAAAACCGGATTTGTTTGTTTGGAAAAATTGAAAACGGATAAATGGCGTTAAATGATGCAGGGAAAATGATTCAAACCGCCTGGAATGAAATACCCATTGATTATAACGGATTTGATGTTGATAAATTTGTTGTCATGCCAAACCATATCCACCGAATTATTAAAATCAAACATAACAATCCCAATCCCACGGTGGACACGGCAATAAAATGTCATTGTCCGACATTGTGCATCGATTCAAAACATTGACCACAAAACAATATACAGATGGCGTTAAACAAAACAATCGGCGCCCATTTAACAAAAAATTACGGCAGCGGAATTTTTACGAACATATTTTTGTGGTCAGCTCCATTTTTTTGTTG
>DAOWNY010000037.1 GCA_030642325.1 Deltaproteobacteria bacterium | reverse complement strand
GGTTGGCCCGATTTATCGGGGAGGGGATAAAAACGAAGCGGAAATGCTGGCCGGTGCCTATCAAGAAAGCCTGAAACTGGTTTCCGAGAAGGGACTAACTTCGGTAGCTTTTCCGTCTCTCAGCACCGGTGCCTATGGTTATCCCATAAAAGAAGCGGCCCGAATCGCATTGAAGACGGTAATCGATTATGCAACGGACAGTCCCAGTATTAAGCTGATCCGCTTTAACCTTTTTGGTTTAAAGGATTACGGGATATATGAGGAAACCTTTGAGGAACTGGAAAAAAGTTGATGGTTTCTCCATAAACAACCCGAGAAAATTTACACATTGATTGTTTTTTGCGTTACATCAAAGGTTGCATACAAGCATAATTATGCATTTTTTGATGCCCCTTGAATACAAAACAAAAATTTGCGTAATTTTCATAATTAATTTGCAGGCAGGCCCCATAAAAGGGTGTTATCCGCCATATTGTTCTAACCTTAACAAATAATTATCCATGGAAAACTGCTATATCATAGCACTGGTGGTTACAAAAACCGAAGAAGAGGCGGAAAAGATCGGCAAAACCATGGTGAAGGAGAATCTGGCCGCTTCTGCCAATATTATTCCTTCCCTGCGATCTTTCTTTTTCTGGAAGAACGAATTTCACCACGTCCGGGAAGCTCTTCTCATCCTTAACACGCAAAAAAATCTTTTTGATGTCATTGTGGAACGAACAAAGGAATTACACAGTTACGAACTACCGGAAATTATTGCCCTTCCCATCATCTCAGGTTCTTCTGAATTTCTTCGCTGGATCAGGGAGAACACAAAAGGAGACCCTCCCAATAAATTAAGCGAATGCTGAAACTAGATTTTCGACAAACCAAAAAGGTTGAAATTACAGTAGATAAGTCCCATGCAAAAAGTCGCTTGGACATTTTTTTGACCGAGCAGGATATCGCCCTTTCCCGGTCTCAAATTAAGAAATTAATCGATGATAATTGCATATTGGTTAACGGGCTTTCCGCTAAGGCTGGGCTGAAACTCAATACCGGTGACAAGGTGGAACTTTTTAAGCCTCCACCGAGACCCATTCATCCGGAACCTGAAAATATTGCCCTGGAAATTGTCTTTGAGGATGATTTTATCGTAGTCATCAACAAACCTGATGGACTGGTGGTGCATCCTGCGGCAGGTAATTACCGGGGAACTTTGGTGAATGCCCTGATCTTTCATTTCCAAAATCTTTCTAAGGTAGGTGGTGAAATTCGTCCCGGAATTATTCATCGTCTCGATAAAGATACCTCCGGCCTGATGGTTGTGGCAAAGGATAATCTTTCCCATAAGCACCTCGCAGATCAGTTCAAGGAACATAGCATTAAAAAAGAATATCTGGCTTTAGTCCACGGGGCATTTAAGACAGACCAGGGAACGATCATTTCTAAGATCGGAAGACATCCGGTGAATAGAAAGAAGATGTCTGCCCGTCCCCGGGTGGGAAGGGAGTCAGTAACTCACTGGAAATTGGTTAAAGGCTTTGATCAATTCAGCCTCCTGGAAATTTTTCCCGAAACCGGTCGAACCCATCAGATCAGGGTGCATATGGCTGATCAGCATCACCCGGTTTTGGGCGATTCGCTCTATGGAAGCAAGAAGTTGCTGTCTTCCCTCAACGAACCCGCATTGTTGGGTAAATTAAAACAGGTAAGGCGGCAGATGCTTCATGCGGGGGTCTTAGAGTTTCAGCACCCCAAGACCCAAAAATATCTCAAATTTAACGCTCCCCTGCCGAAAGATATGGAAGAGGTGGTTGGGTTGTTGGAAAAATGGAACAATTGAAAAATTTAAAGGGAATTGAATTTCTGACGGCGCCGGGGATTGAGATGACCGGTTTGGTTGTTCATGCATTCTTGACTCGATTGGGAGGAGTAAGCCCTGGTGTCTTTTCGTCATTGAATTTTAGTGAAAAAGGAGGCGATTCAAAGGAGAACGTCGGTAAAAATTGTGAAATATTAGCCGAGACATTTAATATCGACCCCACCCGCTTATTTACCGTTAATCAGGTTCATGGTGACCGTGTTTTGGTGATCAAGGAGAATCCGGGCCGGTTTTTCCAGGCTAATAAATCGGATTATGATGCGATCATCACCAACCGGAGGGGTATTGTTGTCGGCGTTTTGACCGCCGATTGTCTCCCAATTATGATCCTCGACCCCCGAAAGAAGGTAGTGGGAATCGTCCATGCCGGCTGGCGGGGAACTTCCCTGAAGATTGTCCTTAAAACCGTCATGGAAATAGCCGGCACTTTTGAAAGTTTGCCCCAAGATCTTCTGGTAGGGCTGGGGCCCGCAATTGGTGATTGCTGCTACGAAGTTGATCGCTCGGTAAAGAGTCACTTTGATACCTATCAGGCCGGGGTAAGACATTTCATGAATTCGGGTAAAAAGCAGAAATGGCTTTTGAATTTAGGACTTCTCAACCGGGAGCAGTTGCTTGAGGCAGGTATTTTAAAAAAAAATATCTATTTTGTCGATATCTGCACCTCATGTAATGATAATCTATTTTTTTCCCATAGAAGGGATGCCGGCAATACCGGTCGGCAGTTAAGTTTCATCGGGTTAAAGTTTGATTGCCGTTGAAACAGACAACAATATCACAAGGCTAAATCGTTACTAAAGGATAAGATATGAAAGAGAAAGAAATATTTTTTAAAGCAGGAGAAATTGACATCGAAGGGCGAATTGCGGAAAATAGAGGAAAAAGCGGAGTGGTCATTTGCCATCCCCATCCCCGGTTAGGGGGAAGTATGGAAAACAATGTGGTGGATACCCTTTCCAAAGTTTTTTTTAACTGCGACTTTACAACCCTCCGGTTCAACTTCCGGGGGGTGGGGAAAAGTAGTGGAAGTTTTTCCGGAGGAGAAGGGGCGCAGGAAGATCTTTGGGCTGCCGTAAGTTACCTGGAAGGGATGGACAAAGATGATATTTATCTGGCAGGGTATTCTTTTGGGGCCTGGGTGGGGGCCAAGGAGTTCATGGCTGACAAGCGGGTTGCCGAATCCATCTTCATTGCTCCCCCGGTTGATCTTTACGATTTTAGCTTTTATCAGGGAAAAGGTGATAGTACCCTCATTATTTACGGGAATGAAGACGATTTTTGTTCCCTTCCCAAACTTGAGGAACAGTTTAATGACCTGGAAAAAGATAGATGCTTCAGAGAAATCAGGCATGCTGATCATTTTTTTGGGGGCAAAGAGGAGAAGATCAAGGATATTATTGAAGTATATCTTCAAAAAGGGGGCGTCAAGACTGGAAAATCCGTTTAATACTGCTAAGAACAAAAAAAGAGCAGCTTTGTGTGTAACTTCAGGTTTAAAGTTCCAATGTTCACGGTTTTAAGGTTAGTTTGCGAGATTAATGCGGAGAAAGACCGCTTTGTGCCATACGTCAAAAAAAGTCTTGCACGAAATTACGTATTGAACTCTATGTCGCCTTGCCGGAAGGTTATTTCATTTCTCAGAATCCATTTTCATCCCCAATGCTCGCAGGGTATTTTGAGAAGTTATCGTGGCCGCTTCTTTAAGGGTTATGCCTTTAATCTCTGCAATTTTTTCCGCACCGTATTTTACAAAAGATGGTTCATTTCTTTTGCCGCGATGGGGCGAGGGGGCAAGATAGGGGGAGTCGGTCTCCACTAAAAGTCGATCCATGGGGAGCTTTTTTACAATATCCCGGAGTTGGTGATTTTTTTTATAAGTTACGGTAGTGGATACAGCAATATAAAATCCCATGTCAAGACATTGCCTGGCCATGGAATAGTCCCCGGAAAAACAGTGTATAATTCCCCCCGCCCCCTGTTTTTTTTCTTCACTTAAGATTGCCAAGATCTCCTGATGGGCATCCCTGTCATGGATGATGAGAGGGAGATTTAACTCTCCGGCCAAATTGATCTGTTCTTTAAATCCTTTGATTTGAACATCCCTGGGGGAAATGTTGCGAAAAAAATCTAACCCAATTTCTCCGAAGGCAACCACCTTATCTTTTTTTGCAAGCTTCCTCAATTCATCGTAGGTTGATTGGTCAATGTCTTTAGCAAAGTGGGGATGAATGCCGATGGCGGCATACACCGCCGGGTAGGTTTGGGCAATATTTATCACTTTTCGGCAATGCATAAGATCGGTTCCCACCGTAATCATATGGGTTATCCCATTTTTTTCCCCCCTTTCGATCACTTCGGATCGGTCATGGTCGAATTCTTTCATTTCCAAATGACAGTGAGAATCAATCAACAAAATTCCTCCCCATTTTGAAGCTAAAAATATAGTTGTTACTGAACAGATAAGTGACAGGCCACCAGATGCCCTCTCCCAATATCTCTCAACCCCGGTTCCATCTTTTTACATTCACCCGTAGCTTCTTTGCAGCGGGGGTAAAAGCGGCACCCTGAAGAAAGGTTTTGGAACCCGGCAACATCTCCGAAGATACTAACCGGTCTTTTTCTTTTTGCGGGATCCGGGATGGGGGTAGCGGATAACAGAGCCTTTGTATAAGGATGTAGCGGGTTTTGGTAAATTTCTTGCGATTTTGCCAGCTCTACAATCCTACCCAAATACATAACCGCAACCCGATCACTTATATGTCTTACCACATTCAAATCGTGGGAGATGAATAGATAGGAAAGCTGAAATTTATTTTGCAGCTCCAAAAGTAAATTTAAGATCTGGGATTGAACGGAAACATCCAATGCAGATACCGGTTCGTCGGCAACGACTAATTGAGGGTTTAGAGCTAAGGCGCGGGCAATTCCAATCCGTTGTCTTTGGCCTCCGCTAAACTCATGGGGATAGCGGTTAAGATCGGAAGCCCTAAGGCCCACCAGCTCTAAAAGTTCGGACACCCTATCAATTTTTTCTTTTTTCCCGGCGAGTTTGTGGATCGAGAAAGCTTCGCCGATTATATTGGAAATTTTTATTCTGGGGTTTAAAGAACTGTATGGGTCCTGGAAGATAATTTGCATTTTTTGTCTCAATTGGCGAAGCTTTTTGCGCTTCACGTCAAATACCTTATGTCCATCAAAAATTACCGTTCCATCGGTTGGCATAACCAGGCGGAGGATCACCCTCCCCAGAGTGGTCTTGCCGCAACCGCTTTCTCCCACCAGTCCCAGGGTTTCCCCCCGATGGAGGCAAAAATTTATTCCATCCACAGCTTTTACTATCCTGCCGGTCCGGGAGGAGAACATCCCCCTTTGAGAAAAATATTTTTTCAGGTTCTTTACCTCAAGAAGGTATGGTTCAGGAGAAGTCATTGATGTCTCCAATTTTCAAAGATTTTGATAATTTTACAGTGTATTAAATGTTCCAATTGTAACACCTGACACCATGGCTCCCACTGATTTTTTCAACGTCCGGCTCCCGCCCTTCGCAATCCGAGGTTGCCCGTGAGCAACGAGGGTAAAACTTACAACCCTTCGGTAGTTGTAAAGGATTGGGGACCTGGCCGGGAATGGCATGAAACTTCCCCCTTTTTTTATTGGAACGGGGGATAGAATCCAGCAGCCCAACCGTATAGGGATGCATGGCCTGGTAAAATATTTCTTCAGCCGTGCCGTATTCAATAATTCTACCTGCATACATTATTACCACTCGATCAGCTATGGTAGCTATTATTCCCAAATCGTGACTAATGAGCATTAAAGACATCCGGAATTCCTCTTTTAAAGCTTGAAGAAGTTCCAGTATCTGGGCTTGAATTGTAACATCCAGAGCAGTTGTCGGTTCATCCGCAATAACCAGGGAGGGGTTGCAGATAAGGGCCATCGCAATCATTACCCTTTGTCTCATGCCACCGCTGAACTGATGGGGGTAATCCTTAAACCGTTTTGCAGGATCGGCGATACCCACTTTATTTAGGATATCGATAGTAATGTCCCTTGCTTCAGTTTTGGAAATATTTTTATGGACATATATTACTTCAGAGACCTGATTGCCGATGGTAAAAACCGGGTTTAAATAGGTCATGGGTTCTTGAAATATCATACTTATTTCATTGCCCCTTAAGTCCTGCATCTCTTTTTCTCTGAGGGAAAGGAGATCCCTTTTTTTAAATATAACCTCCCCCCCCAATATTCTACCGGACTGGGAGGGTATTAACCTCAGTATGGAGAGCCCGGTTACTGTTTTTCCGCATCCGGATTCCCCTGCCACTCCCAAAATTTCCCCCGGTTTTATTTCAAAGCTAACCCCGTCAACCGCCTTGATGGTGCCGTATTCAGTGGAAAAATGAGTTCTGAGCGATTTAACCTCCAAAAGAGGAGCGTGCTCTTCAGTTGTTTTGTTAATTTTTATCCCCTTTTTTTCTTAAACTGTATTTTTTCATTTTTATTTGCAGATTTTTACGGCTGATCCCTAATATTTTAGAAGACCGGGTTACGTTGCCCTTGGCTTCCATTAAAGCTTTTTCAATCAACTCCCTTTCAAATACATCGGCTTTGGCCCTTACCGCTCCCTTAAGAAATTTTTCCCTATCTTTTTGAGATTCCCCGGAGCGCCCTGCCTTAAAATTTAGAGTCTCGGGCAGATCCTCTTTTCTGATCAGGGGGCCTTCGGACATGAGAAGCAACCTCTCCATAACGTTTTCCAGTTCCCTGATGTTGCCCGGCCAGGCGTAGTTTATCAGTATCTCTTGTGCATCTTCTTCGATCCCCCGGATCTCTTTATGCAGATGTTGATTAAATTCCTTTCTGAAGTAATTCAATAAAAGGGGAATATCCTCTCTTCTTTCTCTGAGAGGCGGTAAATGGATAGGCATAACATTTAATCGGTAGTAGAGGTCATCCCGAAAGTTGCCCGACTGAACCTCTTCATGAAGGTTTCTTTTGGTGGCGGTTATCAGCCGAACATCTATTTTTATTGTTTTAAGGCCCCCTACTCGCTCAACCTCCCGTTCTTGCAGGACATGCAAAAATTTAGCCTGCATTTCCTTGGTAATTTCCCCGATTTCATCCAGAAACAGAGTCCCCTGCTGGGCAAGTTCAAACCTCCCCATTTTACTGGTAACTGCTCCGGTAAAAGCACCCCTCTCATAACCGAAAAGTTCGCTTTCCATCAAGGCAGGAGGGATTGCGGCACAATTAATCTTGATAAAAGGTCCCTTTTTCCCGCTTTTTTTGTGAATTGCCCGGGCAATTAATTCTTTGCCGGTTCCGCTTTCCCCGGTTAATAGAATGGTGGTGGGACTGCAGGCTATTTTTTCAATCATTTGATAAATGTTTTGCATACCCCCGCTTTTTCCGATGATTTTGTACTGACTGGAATATTCCTGGATGGATCCTATGTTCTGAGAATTGAGTATACTGGTTTTTGTCGCTTTTTTTACTACCAGTTTCAACTCTTCTTGCTCAAAGGGTTTGGTTAAATAATCGAATGCCCCTTTCTTAAGGGCCTCTACGGCAGTGCTAATGGTGCCGTGGGCAGTGAGGATTATCACCGGAATATGAGGCCATCGGGAATTTACCTTTTCTAAAAGCTCAATCCCATCCATTCCGGGCATTTTCAAATCAGTAATCAAAACCGATATCTCCTGATTCCCCAAGAATTCTAAGGCTTGTTTGCCGTCAGCCATGGAAATTATCCGGTATCCTTCTTTTTTCAAAAGGGCGGAAAGCACCCTCCTCATGTTGAGCTCGTCGTCTACCACCATGATATCTTCTTGATTGTCCATTTAATTACCTTTTTTCTTTAGGGGAATAATTACTAAGAATTGACTGCCCTTGCCGATTTGACTAATTACTTTAATGCTTCCCCCGTGGGCCTCGATGATTCTATTGGAAATGGCCAGTCCCAAGCCTACCCCCCCCTCTTTTGAGGTAAAAAAGGGTGTAAAAATATTTTTTAAATCTTTTGGGGGGATTCCCTCCCCAATATCTTCGAATTTTAACTGGATAAATTGATTTTCGGCAACCCTGACGGCTGGATCAATTTTGTCGTTTGCCATGGTCAGGTTTTTGTCATTTTGCACCAGGCAGGTGCTTATAGTCAATGTTCCACCCGTCGGCATGGCTTGAATGCCGTTCAGGATTAAATTTAAACATACTTGTTGAATTTGATCCCGGTCAATTTCCACTTCGGGAAGATTGTTCCCAAGATTCATTTCGATTTTAATATTTGCCGGCATATTTTTCTGGGAAACCAGGTCGGAACTTTTGGCTAATATTTCGTTGATGTCCGAATTTTGAAGATTGAGACGAAATGGGCCGGCATAATCTAAAAATTTAGAAACCACCCGATTGAGACGATCCACCTCATCATTTATTACCTTCAGAAGATCCTGAGCATCACTCTGATTGATATCGGGGATTAAATATTGAGATGCCCCCTTTATTGATCCCAATGGGTTTCTGATTTCGTGGGCGAGTCCCGCCGCCATTTCACCAAGAGCGATGAGTCGATCTTTATCCTTCATTTTTTCGTATACTTCAACCTTTGTCAAAGAGAGGGCGATTTGATCCGCCAGTTGGATTAAAAGATCAATTTCATCCCGGGAAAAACTTTCTAAAGATTTTTCACTCTTCAGGTTTAAAAGTCCAATTATCCGGCTTTGACTAATCAGGGGGATTGAGACCTGGCAGTTCATATCCAATAAAATTTTGGATAGCTGCTTTAACTCGGAGACTTTTGTTGTTAGAGAATCTTCCCACATTTCCCTCTCTAATTCATCTAAAAGCAAAGGTGTATTCCGGTATTGTATATGGTCAATAAAAGATTTATCTCGAATATGGGTCAGCTGAGATTTTTTTTTATCTTTACAAAATTTATCCTTTAAAATATAGTCGTCGGTTTCCCTGTCCAGAAGATAAATAGAACCACCGGAGATTCGATGGGAAGTCTTCAGGGACTCTAGGACTGATTTTATTAGTTGGTCCTGACTAATTACATCCGCAAGCCTGACCTTGAGAAAGTTGAGATCTCTTTTAAAATCACTTTGCTGTTTAAAGAAAAAATTGTTAGTCATTTTTTCCACCAAAGATTTAATCGGCTCAAAAAGTATCAAGACCAAAAGAGAGGCAATAAAAGTATTAAAGATCAAAAGAGCGGTTTGATTTCCCGTCCAGAGGATCATGCTTCCGTAAATGGTGGAAATAATGAGGATTAATGCCCCGGAAACCAGGATTTTCCCCATCATTTCATAGAGATCCAATAGACGGTAGTTGATTATTAACAGGGAAACAAAATAGATATATAATGCTAAAACTATATTGCCCGATGGTGGAAATGAGATACCTAGATAGGGTAACAGATTGGTTGATCCAAAGAAAAGCATAAATCCGCCTCCAATTAAAAGATAATTGAGCCGGGTTCGTTCGGCAGCGGAGGAGGTATAATTGTACTTTAGATAAATTTTGTAAAAACTGAAAGATAGCACTGAAATTAAGTAAAGCAGGTAGACTATTCCCCAAAACCGATCTTGAAACAGGGGAGAAAAAAGGAGGATTATGAGGATAAAAGTAGCCCCCAGGGTTGATTTAAAGATTTTCCAGACACCTTTATCTTTTTCCATAAGGAGATGAAGTGTAAAGTAGAGCACGGCGGGCGGAAGAAAGGAGTAGGCCAGATAAAAAATTTTGTTAAAAAGTTTTTCCCCTGTAACGGCATAGAGAAAAAAAGCCAATTCCCAGATAAAAATATTGATGTTTAAATAAATAAAGGCATAATATACCTTTCTTTTCATTCCCCTGGTTTTAATAATAAAAGAGACGGCTAAAAAAAAACAGATTATGGCAGCAATCAGTGCGCTTTGGGTTTTAATGTTTATCACCCTTTAAAATCCTCATTTTTCTTTCCCAAAAGGCGGGAAGGGAAAGGTGTAACTGCGAACAGTTACGAAAAATTATTTGCTAAAAAAGGTCGTCTTCTTTTGTTACGCCCATTTTCATCCAGATTCGGTATAGTTTTTCTCCCCCCTCTTCAAAGCATTTATACCCTTTTGGGTTAACCTCCTCAAGCATTACTTCCCCCAGTTCTTTGCATTGTTCCAGCCATCTATTGAAATGTTCTCCTCCCCCGAAATATACCTTTTTCCATCTGTTTCCCTCTTCATCAACCTTCTCTTTAACCATTGCTTCTTCGGCCATTCTTTCTTGCACTGTTTTACCCTGATCTGTTTTTCCGCAATCCATTTTATTCTCCTTAATAGATATTAATACACTATTTTAATGAAACAAGGAAACATTTTTGGGGTTTATTGAGCAGATAGTAATTGTAAATCAACAGGGGGTAAATTTGAATTTTAATTCATGGCTGACGTTGCAGGATTAGTTCATTCCTGCCGACCCAGGCTGCTCCAAATACTCCGGCAGAATCACCGAGCTCATTTTTGAGGATGGGGGTTTTGATGTGTTGATGAAATGCATAGTGCCGGACCCGCTCGATTCCTTTTCCATATAATTCATCAATATTTGAAAGACCACCCCCCAGCACAACCGCATCCGGGTCCAGTGTGGATATGAGCCCTCCCAGACAACGTCCGAAATCATCCAAAAAATGTTCAAAGGCGGTGTTGCACGATGGATCATCTCCCCTTCGATATTTCTCGACAATTTCTCGCATGGAAAGACGTCTATGGTAATTTTTATAAAAAGCAGACTCCACCCCGGACCCGCTGATTTTTGTTTCAACGCATCCCCGGTTGCCACAGTAACACTTTGCCCCTGAGGGGTCCACTGCAAAATGACCCCATTCTCCGGCAATGCCATGGCTACCCTGCCGGATGTGACCGTCAATGCAGATACCTCCACCGCAACCGGTTCCCATGATTATTCCAAAAACCAGGCTGTACCCTTTTGCCACACCTAACAGACTTTCTGCCAGGGTGAAACAGTTGGCATCATTTTCTATCCCAATGCGCCGGCCAAGCAAGTTTTCTAAATCCCTTTGCAGGGGTTTGCCGATCAGGCAGGTAGTATTGGCATTTTGGACCAGTTGTGATTCATAATTGATTGTTCCAGGTATACCTATACCGATGGAATAGTTTTTTCCTGCCGGGATGCGACGCGAGGTATCCCGGATCAATCCACCGAGGGATTGGAGAATGGCGGGATAACTTTTATCTTGAGGGGTGGGAATTCTTGAGCGATGGAGTTGATGGTTTTCCTGGTCGAGCAGCAGGATTTCAATTTTAGTCCCACCCAGGTCTACCCCGATTTTATATTGATTCATGGCAAACCTGCATTACGGTTTTCAACTATCACATTAAACCTGTTCAGTGACTTATCCTTATAATCCTTTTTAATGTT
>DAOWNY010000077.1 GCA_030642325.1 Deltaproteobacteria bacterium | reverse complement strand
GAAAGACTCAAGTTAAAACTGAATGAATATGAGAAGCGTCTGGGGCTTACCCCCCAGATTGAACTGGAATATAAGTTGCTTACCCGGGATTATGAAAACGCCAGGTTTCGGTATCAGGATACCTTAAATAAGCTGATGCTGGCAAAGAGCGCTGAAGGCATGGAAAAGGGCAAGAAAGGGCAGAAATTTACCGTGATTGACGCCCCCACCTATCCGGAAAAACCTTATAAGCCGAACCGACTGGCTATCATTCTCATAGGGGTTATCCTTGCCTTGGGGACCGCGGTGGGGGTTGCTTCTCTTAAGGAATTTTCAGATCAGGCCATCCGCTCTGATCTGGAACTTTCGATTTTAACCAAAAAGCCGGTTTTAACCGCCATTCCTGATATGGAAACCAGAGAGGATCGAAAACGCAAAAGAAGGAAAAATTGGATGATAAGTTTATCGAGTATAACCGGAACCGCCCTTTTTGTGCTAACCGTTCATCTCGTCTATGAACCCCTCGATGTTTTATGGTTCAGGGTATTGCGAAAGCTGGTCAGTATTGGTTTAATTAATCCTTAATTATGGGCGGCTTCTGTTTTTTTAAAAGGTTAATCAATTTTGTCGGAGGGTTAAATGTTCAGCAAAAAAAAACTTCCTTTAAATAGTTCCCCGGAACTACCCCGGGATAAACTGGGCATTTCCATTGAATACACCCATAGCAAAATAATCGATGTTTCTCCTGATACCTTAATGAAAAACCGATTGTGGGCATTTTTTGATGATCTGGCCATTTCCGACCATTATAAGATATTGAGGACCCAAATTTTGCTGAAAACAGAGGAAGAAGGCCTGAACACTATACTGGTTACCAGCGTTGACGAAAATGAGGGGAAATCCATTACCGCTGCTAATCTGGCAATAACTTTGTCCAAAGAGATGGAGCATACCGTTCTTCTTGTGGATACCGATCTGGCAAGACCGTCTTTGCACAAATTATTCGGGATTGAACCCGAGTTCGGACTATTGGACTTTTTAATAAACCGTTGTCCCCTTTCCGAAATCATTGTTAACCCCGGCATTAACAGCTTGACCCTCCTGGCCGGCCGTCAAAATTTATCCGGTTCCGCCGAGATGATCGGATCGCCCCGGATGAAGCAATTGATTCCGGAGATGAAACACCGTTATCAGGATCGGTACATCATATTTGACTCTACTCCGGTTCTGGGGTGCGCTGATACTTTGATTTTATCTCAATACGTAGACGGGGTTATCCTGGTAGTGGAATATGACCGGACTCCCAAAGATCAGATTGAAAAGGCGATGGAGCTTCTTAAAAATACCAATGTAGTGGGTACGGTTTTAAACAAGGTGCCCGTTCCCAAGAAAAACAAGTATTTGAACAGGAACCATAACAATGTATGAAAATGTTACAACAAGGTGGTCTGCCCGAATGCCTGGCAGGAGGTAATGATGAAAAAGATCTGCATTATTTTCTTATCTTTGATGACCATATCATGCAGCAGTATGGACGAAAAAAAGGTGGCTTATTTCAATAGGGGAAAAACCCTCTACGAAAAAGGTGAATACGTCAAGGCCGCTCTGGAGTTCAAGAATGCCATGAAAATCGATCCGAAATTTGCCGGGACGTATGATATGCTCGCCAGGATTGAGTTGTCCGGCAAGAATTATAAGAAAGCCTACGGTTTATGGAACAAGGCGGTTGAGCTTGACCCCGAGCTCTGGGATTCCCAGATCTCCCTGGCCGGAATGATGTTTCTGGCAGATCAGGTGGAAAAAGCGAGGGAGCGACTTGCCGTGGTGCTTAAAAAAGAACCGGAACATCCCCGGGCTCTTTTGTTAAAAAGCCGGCTTTTGATCAGGGAAATTAAGGAGCAGGAATCGGAACGAATATTGAGGGATCTTATCAAAAAAGGAGAGACAAAGACCAAGGCCTCTCTTATACTGTCCGACCTGATGCATAAACAGGGACGAATAGAAGAGGGGCGGCAGGTTTTGGCAGAGGGCCTTGAGCAAGATGAAAAAAATCCCACCCTCTTGTTTGCCCTGGCGGATTTACATGCAGCTGCCCAGGATTTTTCAAATGCCGAGTCCATTCTTAAGCAATTAATGGAGTACTATCCGGATGAGAATAGATACAAGCTGGGTCTGGTCTACTTTTATCAGAGCACTGATGATCAAAAAAAAGAGAAAGAAACACTGGTAAAATTCATAAAAGATGAGCCGGATCAGTCGGTATATAGAATTTTACTGGCGAATTACTATGACGACCGAAAAGAGCCGGACAACGGGATTAAGGTATTGATGCAGGCGGTTTGTGACCTGCCGGAGGATACGGCGCTTCGACTGGCGCTGGGAGAAATGTATCGAAAAAATAATCAGCCGGCTTTGTCGCTCGAAACTTACCGGAATCTGGTTGAAGATTTTCCTCTAAAACCCGAGGTGGCAATGGCCGGAAACCGTATGGCCCGAATTTATATCCAACAAAATGATATTGAAGAGGCGAAATCTCAGCTTGGAACCATCATTAAGGAGAATCCCTGCAACTTTGAGGCTCGTTTTCAAAGGGGCATGATATATCTTAATGAGAAAAAAGGTTTGGAGGCAATCATTGACTTTCGTTTTCTGGTTAATGAAGCCCCTGATAAACCCGAGTTATATTATTATTTAGCTCGGGGCAACCTGCTGAATATGGAAAAGACCCTGGCCGTCGATAACCTGAAGAAGGCGCTCCATACTGACCCCCGTTACAATGAGGCCCTTGATCTGATTCTGAAGTTGTTTAAAAAAGACAGGGCTTACGAGGATGGAATCGGGCTCCTGGAAGAGGTAGTTGACAAAGCCCCGGATAACTTATTTGCGGTCGACCGGTTGGAAAATTTTTATATCATGAACAAAGATTTTGTCCGGGTGGAGAACATGCTGCGGCAACAAAGGAAAAAGGCCCCGGAAAATGCCCGGCGACTGATGAAAATGAGCCTTGTTCATTTTAATAAAGGGGATCATGATAAGGCCCTGGATGGGTTAATGGGGGCATTGGCACTTCAGCCGAAAAATATGAATATATTAAAGAGGATCGTCGATTTGCAAATTTACCTCAAAAAACCAAAAAAGGCTTTAGTAATATGCCGAAACCATATCAATAAAGTTCCATCCGCCGAGTCGGAAATCCGGATATTGATGAGCGATATCTATAAAGTCCGGAAAAAATATGCCGAGGCAGAAGAGCAGATCAAAAAAGCCCTTGTGCTAAAACCCGAATATATAATCCCCTACATTAGCCTCGGGGATCTCTATGTCGGGCAGGGCAGAATCGACGAGGGTATTGAAAAATTCGAAGAAGCACTAAAGCGGAAGCCGGAGTCGGTAAATTTAAAAATGAGGATCGCCGGTCTTTACTCTAATAAGGAGGATTATCAATCAGCCCTCAAATGGTATGGGAAGATTGTGGATGAACACCCTAAATCTATTCCTGCCCTGAACAACCTGGCCAGCCTGTATTTAGCCCGGTATCCTTCTTTGAAAAATCTGGAGAGGGCAATAAGGATGTTTTCAGAAATACCGGGTGAATTGATGGAAAGTTATGCCCTGGATACCCTGGGCTGGCTTTACTATCAAACCGGGGATTTCGACAGGGCATTAGCAACCTTAAAACGTGCTGAATCCAAAGCTGATCATCCGATTATTCAAATGCATATGGGCTTGACCTATATGAAGATAGATGAGGTGGATCTGGCAAAAGATGTATTGAGCCGGGTTTTGTCGGATGGAGGGGAAAAACTGGCGGAAGAAGACAGAAATATGATCGGAGAGACCTTGAGAAGCCTTAACTAATCTCTTCTTTAAATGTGGAGATTTCAGAGGAGTAAATATAAACATAAAAAAAGGAGGTAACATTATGTTCAGATCAACAGGAAGGGAGGCCGGGTTTACCCTGCTTGAAATAGTCATAGTTCTTACCATCATTGGCTTTCTGCTGGCAATGATAGCGCCTCGGCTTGGAACCATAGGAACCTCATCGGTTAAAACCATAGATGAGAGCAATGTCAAATCATTGCGAGGCTATGTCATGCTGTACCAACAGGACAAGGCAAGGCTTCCCAACAAGCCGATAACTGTCGTAAACAGCAAAGGCAAGGATAGCTATCAACTTCCTCTGACAGATGACGGCGATACAAAGAATGGCCCCGAGTCCATTGGATGGGAGTTTATGGAACGTTGCAATCTTCAACTTCATATACTAAGCGAGGAAGAAGCGGATGAACTAAAAAGGACAGGGATCAGAAAAGTTGCGGTGTTGAATGACTATTTGGGAAGCACAAACTCGGAATATATAAAAGATTATGATGAAGATTCCGAACTGGAACCCCAGACCTTTTCGAGCGGCGATGAAGGAAGACCTTTTTACATTAGAGATGCCGAGGAAGGACTGGGTGTTCTTATGGTCGGCGCCCATGCGACCAGTGACACGGGAAGAATAAAAGTGGAAGTGGAAGAAGGAGATGATCTGGGAAATCCTGAATGGATTTACCGAATTGTGGTTGGAGTCGGACGGGATTGCAGTCTGGTCACAGACGGCATGATGCAGAACGAAGGATTGTCTCCCCGGGGTATGCAAAATAAGGATTTTAATACCTATAATAATTATTGCATGATCTTGCCGAGGTTTAAAAGTACCCTGAATAGAATAGGGAAAGGTGAACCCAGGGAGATCGAAGTTACCGATGTCCGGTATGATAAAGATGACGAAAAAGCGGAGCAGAAGATTTGTGATTTGGGTAGGCCTCAGGAAATGTGGGAGGTGGATGTATGCAGCCCCCTGGGTTACAAGTGGCCGCAGGATACCGTTTCTATGTGGAAAATAACTGATATAAAAGAGAATTTTTAGCAATGATCGCAAATAAAATCAGCTATATGGGAAAAATGAAGGATCTTATTTCAAATTTTACATTTGCATCCGGAAAGGTTATATCGATTGATCTGGGTTCCCGGTCCATAAGGGTAGTCGCTTTGATGAAGAAAGGCGGAAGGGCCTCTGTTTTATCCTGTGATGAAGTTGACAGGTCCGAAGAAGACTTTGCCGGAGACCTGAATAAATTGCTTGATAAGAATGATATCTACCGGGGTTGCGGGGTTATTGTTACAGATCAGGTAAGGTTTCTGGCGAGTGAGCTCAATATGCCGGGAGGGAAAAATCTTTCCGAAAATAAGCTCACCACAGCGGCAGCGTGGGAGATGGAACCGTATCTCGACTTTCCTGTCGGAGAGGGCATTTTTGTTTGTCAGCTCCAGGAGCTTAAAGCCGGTGAAGATGCCACCCCAATCCTGATTTCCGCCATTGAAAAAAAGTCCTATTTGCAATTTTCTGAAATATTGAAAAAAAGGCGGGTAATGCTTCATCGTGCCTATTCCCCGGAATGGGCTGCTGCCTTTTACTCCGAATCTCCACCGGAGGGAAGGGGTAAGATTATTATAGACTGCCGGGAAGAAAATATCCGGGGAGTTTTTGTGACGGCACGCGGACCGGCGGTATTTCAAACACTTCCTCTCAGTCCGGATACATCGGTTGAAGAATTGATAAGACAAATGATCAATGACCTGATCGTTGTTTCCGGTGAAGCGGAAGAGATAGTTATCGCGGGAATTACGGTTCCCCGGGAGTCTATCCATGAATTTAGGGGGGAATTTGAAAATATCCGGTTATGGGGAGTTGAAGATGTTGGAGAAGTTGATCTTGCCCCCGAGGTTCTTGACTTTGGGCCACAATATGCAGCAGCGGTCAGTGCGGCCTGTCAAGAGCTGAGGTTAATTGGAAAGCTCCCCCTGGCTGTGACCGACCGGGTACCGGTAATTGAACTGGTTTTAAAAAAGGTCAGGGAAAATGAACGGCTTATCCCCGCTTTTGTTCTTGGCCTGTTTTTTATATTTATGGTTATACATTATATCAGCACAAATATCTCCATTTCAAGGTATTCAGCAAAGATTAAAACCATAAAATCTGAAAAAAAAGGGCTAATGGCGCCAATAGAGGAAAAAAACAGGTTGACAGATAAGCTTGCGGAGACACAAAAGAAGAAAAAATATCTCGAAATCACTCTTGCCGCCCGTAATAAAAAACTGGTAGAAGTTCTATCGGGCGTATTAAGGTTGATTCCCTCGGATGTAGTGTTAAACCGGCTTCAAATGAGAAAAGACGGAAGTTATTACATCGAAGGCAATGCTTATAAGGGACGCTCGGTAGCATCTTTTACCCATGAACTCTCAAAGCTCAAATCCTGTGAAACCATAAATTTGCTGACCTTGAGCAGAAAGGGGGGAGATATGAGAAGCAAGATCCTTCCATATCATTTTGGGATAAATATAACCTTAAACCAGTTACCCGATTAGCTTCCCAATATACAAGGTCCGGTTGTCGGCGTCACCCGATAAATATATTGCAGGGCTAAAATTGGGGAATAACAAAATTATCATAAAAGAGAATTACAGTTATGAAGGAAAAGCAATTCACAAAACTGGAACAGGCAGGGATTATTGTGGCAATTATAGTAATTGCCACCTTTATATATTTAAGATTTTTGGGTGATTCCATAGAAAAAAGGCAAAGAAGGATAGAGAGGAACTGGATACAACTTACCAATGAGATTAAAGATTTGAAAGCCAAGACAGGTAACCGAAACTTCCAAAACTCTATACAAAGGCTCAAAAGGAAGGCAACCAGAGTAAAAAAAGAGTTGAATGGCATGGAGATTTATCTGGCCGATGGAGAGGAAGTGGGAGCAATCGCAAATGAAATCGTCAGAGTAGCATCGGAGTGCCGGCTACGTATCGAAAAATTCAGTCCGATAGTGGAGCTTGGCAGTTCAAGCAATGAAAAAAAGGGAAGTCATGAGCGAAAGCATTACAGGATTCTTCTGAAAGGGAAATTTGGCTGTCTGGTAAAGTTTATTGAAAAAATAGATCAACTGCCCAAATTGATTATCGTGGAAAATATTGATGTTTTAAGAATTGAAAATGAAAAGTTTATAAAAGCGGACATTAATGTGGTTATTTAGTAATCAAAGAAGATGCTGAATTGAGGAGATATAAAAATATGCGATATTCAACTGTTTTAACAATCCTTCTGTTTTTCTGTTTTTCTGTTAACGTAAACTTTGCCGGAGAAGCTCCCTCAAAAGGAAGGAATGTTTCCAATGAGAAAGCGCTGAAAAAAAAAGAGGTAAAAAAGGGGCGTAAGGCAGGGGGCGATGCATTACCCTACTCACCAAATAAGGCAAAAAAATCCCCTTTGACCGGAGAAACGATAAAGACTCCGGGGCAGGGGAAAACCAGGGAACCATTTAGCATAATGCCTGAACTTCTTAAACAAAAGGAAGAGGTTGAACCGCCTGAGCTCAGGGTTACAGGTATTATGGGGATTAAAGGGAAAATGGTGGCTACGGTTGAACTAAATCTTGAAGACTTTGATGGAACCGTGACCCTTGAGCAGGGGATGAGGGTGTCTATACCCAAGCCTTATCAAAAAAGATCGGAATCGAAAAAATGGATGACCTATTTTACGGTGGACCGGATTTCCCGGAATGGAATTCGTATTACACTGGAAAACGGGGAAATTGTCTGGTTTCCAGTGATGGGAGAAAAGAATTATGATTAGCTTATCAGTTATTAAAAAAATATGGTTTATACAAGGTTTGGAGAATGACGATTGATAGCTGTCAATTGCTGTTTGACAAGGAATTGAAGAATTAAAATGATAAAGGAAGGTGTTACAAATTGAAAAAATTTCAGGGTTGGATATTATTTTTGATTGCTATTTCGATGGGATTTCAGTGGTGGGGATGCGCACATAAAGGGGAGGTTATATTGCCCCCGGCCAAGGCATCGGATCCTGCCGAAAAAGTATTAGTTGACCAGGGGAAACTTAATATCACTTCACAGATTGATAAGGGGGATAAAAAATCCGCCTCCGGACCAGAGGCCGTTATTTCGCTGGAGTCTAAGGTCGAAGAGCCGGAATTTGTTGAACCGGCAAAG
>DAOWNY010000318.1 GCA_030642325.1 Deltaproteobacteria bacterium | reverse complement strand
TGACATAAATAAAACAAAGAGATAGAAAAGAGAGAGGTATCCGTTTACAGACAGTTTACGGTTTGCAGCTAACTATTGGTAAAAACTTAGGATCTAAGATGTAATTATGAGTTCTTTTTTTTGAAGACTTTTAAAGCCTTGAACAATTTAACAGAACTAATTTTGGAATTGGGATATATACCGAGCATGTTTTTTATTGTTACAAAATTCATTTCATTGAAAAAACCGTGAACTGAGAACCGTGAACGGTTACAGAGAGAGATATTGCTAAATTTATCAATCTGCCTTGCTTACTTAACAGTCATGATCGGGGTGGGTATATACAGCGCAAAAAGGGTAAAAACTTTGGACGGTTTCTTTCTTGCCAATCGTAAAATGGGAGGATTGTTTGTAACAGGTTCCCTTCTGGCTACCATTATGGGGGGGTCAAATACCATCGGCATGGCCGGGCTTGGTTTTAAACGGGGGGTATCCGGTAGTTTATGGTTGCTGGCAGGGTCTTTCGGAATGATCGTCCTCGCTTTTTTTCTGGCGAAGAAAGTAAAAAGATTTTCCCTTTATACCCTTCCGGAATTGTTGGAAAAATTTTATGACAAAAGAGTTAAATTGGTAGCATCTGTTCTGATTTGTTTTTCCTGGGTTGCCATTGTGGCCGGACAGATAATTACTGCCGGGGCCATATTGAACGTTCTCATCCCTTTATCCCCTCCTTTTTTTGCAATAGTTTTTTCCCTGGTTGTGATTGCCTATACTATTTTAGGCGGGCAGGACAGTATCATCAGAACCGACTTTCTGCAGTTTTTAATCATTATTACGGGGATTTTATCTGTTTTCCTGATTGTGTTGAACCGTGTTGGGGGGGTGGGAGAATTTATGAACCGACTGCCCGGGGAATTTTTCTCCTTTCCGGTCGGTATTGACTTTACAGGCTGGGATGCATTGTCCCTCACGATTATGGTGGGATCGGCCTACCTGGTGGGGCCCGATATATATTCACGTCTGTTTTGCGCCAAAAATGAAAAGACGGCACGATTTTCCGCCTTTTCTGCAGGTGTTATTATCATTCCCTTTGCCTTTCTGGTTACTGCCATTGGGATGGGAGCCCGGATATTGTTTCCTCAAATACAGGCGGAGGAAGCCTTTCCCATGATCATTCAGGAGACCCTTCCCCCGGGAGTGGGAGGGGCGGTAATGGCTTCACTTCTGGCGGCACTTATGTCTTCGGCCGATACCTGTATTTTAACAATCAGCACTATTTTGACCATGGATATTTATTATCCGAGTTTCGGAAGGGCCTGCACAAAAAAACAAATTTTGAATTTTTCTCGATGGATGGTGGTCCTGGTAGGTTTATTATCCCTTTTTATCGCCCTGATGATAAAGGAAATAATTCCTGCCCTCCTCTTGGGTTACACGGTATTTTGCAGCGGACTGGCAATTCCCATTCTTGCCGGATTTTACCGGGATAAGCTGGGGGTAAACTCAACGGGGGCGTTTGCGGCAACCATCGGAGGAGGAGGAATGGCTTTAACGGGTAAATTGCTGGGCATCAAACATTGCGGGCTGATGGGTTTTATCATGTCCGGGTTGTTGCTTTTTGTAGTTAGTAAAATGAGAAGGAAGAGCTGATATTCAAGATGAAAACATTGATTATTCCGATTATATTACTGGTCTTATCTAAGACAATTACCTCTTTTGCCGGGGTAGATGAAGACATACCCACTACGCTTGAACCGGTTTTGGTAACTGCCTCCCGAATGCCGACCAAACTGGAGAAAGCTACCAGGAGTGTTACCATCATAAGTGCCGGGGAAATTGAAAATATGCCGGTAAATTCGGTGCCGGAACTGTTAAACTATGTAGCGGGCATTGATATGCGCCAGAGGAACATTCACGGGGTTCAGGCAGATGCCGGCATTAGAGGTTCATCCTTTGAACAAGTCCTTATTCTCATCGACGGAGTCAATGTTAATGATCCCCAGACCGGGCACCACAGTTTAGATTTGCCGATTGTTTTGGAGGACATTGAAAAGATCGAAGTATTAAGGGGACACGGCTCCTCTTTATATGGAGCAAATGCCTTTGGGGGAGTGATCAACATCATTAGCAAAAAGCCGGATTTCAAGAGACGCACTAAGCTGACAGTTTCCTCGGGGAGCAATGAAACCTACCGTGGAAATTTATCCCGTGTTTTTGATCTTGGCCGGGTCAGCACCCGGCTTTCCCTGTCTAAGGATAAGTCAGATGGCTATAGGGCAGGGACTGACTTTGATAATTGGGGGATATTTTCCAGTTCAAGTTTGGATTTGTCGGCAGGGTTGCTGGATTTTTCCTGGGGTTTTCAGGAGAAGGAGTTCGGGGCGGATAAATTTTATTCCTTTTATCCTTCCTGGGA
>DAOWNY010000126.1 GCA_030642325.1 Deltaproteobacteria bacterium | reverse complement strand
TTATCAGGCATTCCTGCGAAAGCAGGAATCCAGTGATTTCAGGCAATTATGGACTCCCGCTTTCGCTAAAGTGACGTGGTTTTGACTTTTACGAGACCATCAATATTTTTTATATTTTTTCCTTAAGAAAAATCAGTTTTCCATCAACCGGATTTTTTCTTTACATTAACATAAATGGTTGCTATTTTAGCGGAAATATATCTCCCCTTTTTTCCATAAGGATTTTTATTATGACTGGAAAGCTGACTTGCCCCCATTGCAAAAAAACCGTCAAGACTTACGCAAACCCTTTTCCTACCGTTGATATCATAATCGAAACGGCCCCTGGAGAAATTGTCCTTATCAAAAGGAAAAATCCTCCGTACGGCTGGGCGATCCCGGGCGGATTTGTCGATTACGGAGAATCGCTGGAAGAGGCGGCAAAAAGGGAGGCAAAGGAAGAGACCACACTTGAAGTTAAACTGATCGAACAGTTTCACACTTACTCGGATCCCAGAAGAGACTCCAGGCAGCACAACATTTCCACCGTCTATATCGCTTCCGCAAAGGGATCACCCCGGGCTGCCGATGATGCTGCAGAGGTTTCCATATTTACCCGGGAGAACCTACCCAAACCCCTGGCCTTTGATCATGAAAAGATTTTAAAGGACTACTTTCGTCATAAACGGTTAAAAAAAGAGGTGAACGATGACACTAAGTGACAATAAAAGCCTTTACTTGATCGACGGGAGCTCATACATTTATCGGGCCTTCTATGCCATCCCTCACCTTTCCAGTCCCCTGGGTCTTCCCACCAATGCAACTTTCGGTTTCATCAACATGCTCCTCAAAATCATTAAAGAATTCGGACCCGAATTTCTTGCCGTTGCTTTTGATACCAAAGGTCCCAACTTTCGACATGAAATTTATCCAAGCTATAAGGCAAATCGCCCTAAAATGCCCGATGATTTAATTCCCCAGATTCCCTACATAAAGAAACTCGTCGCCGCTTTTAATTTTTTTGCGATCGAAAAGGCTGGATACGAGGCGGATGACATCATCGGTACCATTGCCGCGGACATGGAAAAAAAGGGCTTCAGAACAGTGCTCCTCTCGGGAGATAAGGATTTACTGCAATTAATCAGCGATCATACTGTGATGCTGGATACCATGAAAAATATAAGTTACGATACTTCCGGAGTGCAAAAGCGCTTTGGAGTTGCCCCCCATCAGGTGACTGACATACTGGGGCTATCCGGTGACACTTCCGACAATATTCCCGGCGTCCCGGGGATCGGAGACAAGACTGCCGCCAAATTGATCGGAGAATTCGGCAGCATAGAAAATTTGTTAAAAAATCTTGACAAGTTGACAAAAAAACAGTCTGAATTGCTTAGCCGGTTCGCCGATCAGGCCATGTTAAGCAAAAAACTTGCCACCATTGACACAAAGGTTCCCCTCAATTACAATACAAATGATTTCAAGGTCTTGCCCCATGACAATGAAGAACTTTCCAGCCTCTATAAAGAACTTGGATTTATGAAACTCCTTAAATCAGTTAAGCAGGAGCAGGTAATATCTTACCTGGATTATCATCTTATAACCGAAGACAAGGATTTTCTTGAGCTGGTAGATCAATTGGAAAAATCCCCCGGATTTTCAGTAGATTTGGAAACCACCAGTAAAGATTCCATGCAAGCTGAGCTTGTGGGAATATCTTTTTCTTTAAAACCCCATCAGGCCTTCTATCTTCCCCTGGGACACTCTTATCCTGAGGTTCCAAAGCAGTTGGCCATCACCGAGGTACTGGAAAAACTGAAGCCCGTCTTAGAAAATGAGGGTATCGAAAAATACGGCCAAAACCTTAAATACGATTGGATTGTGCTGAAAAATTATGGAATAACAATGCAGGGGGTTACCTGTGACACCATGATTGCCTCCTATCTCCTCAACCCCTCCAAGCATAATCATAATCTGGAAGATATTTCCTGGGAACATCTCGACCATAAGATGATCACCTATGCTGAGGTTACAGGCTCGGGGAAAAATAAGATAAACTTTAAAGAAGTCCCCCTTAAAAAAGCAAAAACTTACAGTTGCGAGGATGCAGATGTAACCTATCTTTTGCGTCCGATCTTACTTCCCCGGATAAAAGAAGAAAATCTGGAGGAACTCTATTACAAAACCGAAATTCCCCTCATCTCTGTTTTGGCCTGCATGGAAATGAACGGAGTAAAGATAGATGTAGCCCTTTTAGGGGAAATGTCCAATGAGTTTGAATTTACACTCCATCAATATGAAGAGACGATTCACCAACTGGCCGGGGAATCTTTCAATATCAACTCCCCCCAGCAACTGGGTAAAATCCTTTTCGAAAAATTGCAACTTCCCAGAGGAAAAAAAACCAAAACCGGATACTCCACTGATGTAAATGTATTAACCAAACTGGCCAAAGATTACGAATTGCCCAGGGAGATTCTAATCTACCGCAGTTTAATCAAACTAAAATCAACTTACATCGATGCTTTGCCGAAATTGATTAATCAAAAGACCGGCCGGATTCATACTTCCTATAACCAGACGGTTACCGCAACCGGCAGGCTTTCCAGCAGCGGTCCTAATCTCCAGAATATTCCCGTGCGCACCAAAGAAGGGAAAAGAATTCGAGAAGCCTTCATTCCGGAGAAAGGGTGGAAAATTCTCTCAGCCGATTATTCCCAGATAGAGCTTAGGGTGCTGGCCCATTTATCAAAGGACGATACCCTCATGACCGCCTTTAAAAAAGATGAGGATATCCATGAAAAAACAGCAGCCGAAGTATTTGACGTTTTTCCGAAGATGGTAACTCCTGAAATGAGGAGGATGGCAAAGGTTATCAACTTCGGAATTATTTACGGGATGAAGGCATTTACTCTTGCCCGGGAGCTGGGAGTAAGTAATAAGAAGGCCCAGAACTATATCGATACCTATTTTGCCAGGTACCATGGAGTAAAAAAATATCAGGACGAAACCCTTCAGAAAGCAAGAAACACCGGTTTTGTTATGACCTTACTGAACCGCCGCCGTTATATTCCGGAGATTAAAAGCAACAGCAGGATATCGAGGGAATTTGCGGAGAGAACCGCCATCAACGCCCCCATTCAAGGTAGCGCAGCAGATCTCATCAAACTGGCCATGATCAATATTCACCGCAGTATTTCCCAAATTGGACTGACCTCAAAGATGATCATGCAGGTCCATGATGAATTGGTTTTTGAGGTCCCGGAAGACGAAATCAGGGAACTGACTGATCTGGTGAGGACAAAAATGGAAGGCGCCATCGAACTTTCCATCCCCTTAAAGGTAGATATCAGCACCGGCAATAACTGGGCGGAAGCCCATTAAGCCGATTTCTGATGGATGCCGATTTTATCAGTTATCTCCTGACAAAATAAGTTGCGAAAAAAATATTGACTTTCTTTCAAAAATTCGTAAATTGGACAGGAATTGACGTGACAACTAAAATTATATTGGTCAGGCACGGGGAAACTGACTGGAACCGGAAAGAAATCTTTCGCGGAAGGTTGGACCCTCCATTAAGTGAAAAAGGACAAACCGAGGCGAAAGCTACCGGCAGCAAAATAAATAACTACAAAGTCAGGGCTGTCTATTCAAGCCCATTAATCCGTTCATTGGTGACGGCAGAGAAAATCGCTGAATATCATGATTTAGAGGTGATAAAGGTTGATAAATTTATTGATATGGACTTCGGAAAATGGCAGGGTCTCACCCTCCGGGAAGTCGAAAGCCTTTACCCCAAGCTTTATCAAGAATGGCAGCACAAGCCCCATTTAGTCAAAATCCCGGAAGGAGAAAGTCTTGGCAGGGTAAGAAGACGATCCGCTTCAGCCCTGAAGGATATCCTCGCAAAAGAAGAAGATGGGGTAGTAGTAATCGTGTCACACCGGGTGGTAATCAAAGTTTTATTGTGTGCCATTTTAGGTCTGGGTAATTCTTCGTTCTGGAAAATAAGACAGGACAATTGTGCAATTAACATCTTCAATTATAAAAAAAATGGATTCAGCATATCCGTCCTGAATGATACATGCCACCTCCAAAATTTTAAAAATAATGCGGATGGGATCGACTTTTAAATGAATTACTTCTCCTGGATTTGTTCTTGCTCATTGAGTAAAGTTTTGCATTCCCGAATATACCGGTAAGCCTGATCATCCAAACCAAGCCCTGGATAATCAATCAATATTTGCTCAAACCTTCTCCAGGCAGCTAAATATTCCTTACTTTTAAAATAGAACTCCCCGATATAAAAAACACGCTTCGACAATTCCTTGTTGCAAATGCCGGTCTTATCCTTGCACTCTTGAACATACTCGCAGTATGGGTAGTTGTTTATTAAATATTCAAACTCCTTTATTGCCTTGTAGATCACGGTTTGATCCTGATCAAATAAAAGAATCTGATTAAAATAGCAAAGTCCCGTTCGATAAATGACATAGGGAATATATTCGTTGGTGGGATGGAGTTTGCGAAAATCCCGATAGGAAGCTATTGCTTCTTCGTAATTTTTCATATCATAATAACAATCCGCTATTTTTAATTCAGATAAGATTGCATATTCACTGTAAGAGTATTTCTCTTTAATCTCCTGAAAAAAACTGAGGGCACTCATATAACGTTCATTCCTGAAGAAGGCGCTCTTCTCCTCCGCCTTCTGGGAAAGGGCAATTCCTTGCCGAAACAGCTCTTCGGGCGTTTCATGCTCCCCCATCTTCACCCTCTCCTCCGCCGTATTCATCAGGTCATCCCTCATTCCCTTGGACGTCCTGTAATCTTCTACTTTGCCGCCCTTTACTGTTTCCCCATTACTCGCACATCCGGCAATCAAGGTAAAGAATGAGAGAATGAAGAAAAAAATAATCCCTTTATTATGATTATTTACAATCATTTTTATCCTCCTGATTGTATTATGGCTTGATGATAAGGGATGGCTCTTCCCTTTTTTGCTTCTCCTTCTCAACCATGAGAAGAGAAACAGTTTTCTCCATCAAATGAAAGAGGAACGGATTTTTGGCAGGTGAGTTTTCGTCAATCTTCAGGGAAGCGGCAAAAGTCAGCTTGGCATCCTCTTCCCTCTCCAGTTTCATAAAAAAGTAGGCCATCTCTTCCAATCTTCTCTTGTAAAGAAGACATCTATCCCGATTAAAGACCTTGTTCACCGTCTGCTTTATCGCCTCTTCTCTTCGCAGATTATTTTGTAATGGATTCAGGACAATCTTGCTATCCTTCACCTCATTGATTGCATCTATGTGTTCTTCTACTTCACTCATTTCCAGGTGCCATTCTTTAAGCTCAGCGATTCCCCGAATTTTTCCCATATTATCCAGGAAAAAATCGTTTGATTTAATTTCAGTTTCATCGTAATGGTTATAAATTAAGGGCCTGGGTACGTCAGAAAAGTCAGAAGTTACCACTTTCCTCCAGGTCAGATACTCACCGGGAAGAGTTTTTCCCAATCTTG
>DAOWNY010000212.1 GCA_030642325.1 Deltaproteobacteria bacterium | reverse complement strand
TTTTTTTATTAAAAAAGCCGTTACCTCACCAAAATATTTGATCAATTGTCAAAAATTTGGCGCTTTGGCGGCCCCAAAATCGGATTTTTTTTAGACAGGCTACGCAACTGCTTAATAAGTCAAAGGATAATTTGTTGAAATAATTGAAGAATAGTTCTTTGATTATATTGGCATGATTACTGCAGAATGTTTTTAGGGTTGGTATCAATTCCCTCCGTCAATATTCTGAATAATACCGAATTACCACAAGTTTTTTTAAAAAATCGGATACAAGGCATATATCGGACAAAAGGGAGTCTTACCTGCTTTTTTGTTACGGATTTTTACCTTGGATGCTTTTTTTGCGAAAATTGCTTATTTTTTTGTATCCGTTTACAGTTAACAGCTGGTAAAAACCTAAAGCTGTGAGGTTAGCCTTTAGCAGTCAGCTATTAGCCAAAATGATCGCAGGATGTTTTGCTATTACAAATTTTCACCCACTGGGTGTTATTTCAAGCTCCCGTAATACCTCAAATTTTCAAAGCTAAACGTTTGTGTGCCGACAGCTGATCGATCAACTTAGGTTGGAATTAGATCGGCAAATGTAACGAGATCAAGCAGATGTTGAATGGTTTCATGCAAAAGCTAACACCTGATAGCTAATACATAACAGCAAGGTCGAAAAACCTGGGTCTAAGATGTAATTTTGAAGGTTTGGAAATCTGGAAAATTATGCAGAATTGCAGTCCGTTTTTATGAATTCCGAGTAGAGTTACATTCATTGAATAAAAACCGTGAACTGAGAACCGTAAATTGTAAACAGCTACATTTTTTATAGGAGCAATACGTAATGATCCCTACTTTTAAAATAGATGCTTCTCGCCTGATTCTGAGTATTACCTTTTTTTTCCTGATTCAAATTTCGAGTTCTTTTGCCGTACAAGCAGACTTCACTGGGGGTATCCTTGATCGAACGCTGGTGATGAAGTCTGCAAAAACGGTGACCCGGGCAAATTACCCCAATGCCGATGTGGTGGAGCTGGACCGGCACAAGTGGATTAAATATAATAAAGACGGGACTTTTGTTGAATGGTGCGATTATTACACCAAGATCCTTACTGAAAGGGGAAAACGCCGTTTCAAGACTATTTCCTCATCTTTTACCATCCCCTACAATACCACTGTCTTCAAGCTGGTTGAGGTAATAAAGGATGACGGCAGGGTGGTTGTGGTTGATCTGGATAAAAACAGCAATATAATGATTGAAAACGGTCAAATGAACTCAAATATTTACAACCCGAACAGCAAGATTTTACGGATAAACATCCCCGAACTGGACTTGGGGGATACTGTTCATTACCTCATGTTTGACAATTTTACCAAGGTACGGACCCCGGAAACCTGGAGTGACTATGTGGGCTTTGAAAGTACCGATCCCATCAAACGATCCGAGTATACTGTGGTTGCTCCCAGGGAAAAACCCCTGAAGAGCATCATTTTTAAATCGGAAATTCCGGGGACGATAACCCATGAAAAACGGATTGAAAATAACTGCATTGTCTACAACTGGATTGCCGGGGATGTTCCCTGCGCATTCACTGAGCCGGAAATGCCGCCATTTTATACCCAGATGCAGCGATTGCTGATAAGCACCATAGAGGATTGGGGGTGGATCTCGCGCTGGTACTGGAATCTGTGCAAGCCGCAAATCGAAAAGACCACCCCGGCCATGAAAATGACGGTGGAGCAACTGATCAAGGGTTGCGATAATCCTTACGATAAAATCAAGGCGGTTTTTTTCTGGGTATCTCAGGAAATTCGTTATCTGGGTATCACAGTGGAGAAGGATTCGCCGGGCTATGAACCACATCCGGTAGATATGACTTTTGACCGGCGTGCCGGTGTCTGTCGTGATAAGGCAGCCTTATTGACGGCGATGCTCCGACTGGCCGCGTTCGATGCCTACCCTGTCCTGATTATGAATGGTCCCAAGAAGGACCCCGAAGTTCCCCAGCCCTTTTTCAACCATGCCATTACCTGCGTGCGCGAATCCGATGGATCATATTTGCTGATGGACTCCACCGATGAGAATACCAAAGAGATTTTTCCGGCCTATCTCAATAATCAAAGCTACCTTGTAGCTACTCCCGCAGGTGAAACACTGCGCACTAGCCCCATTGAACCGGCTGAGGGGAATATGATGCATATTGAAACAAAGGGGGTCCTGGATAAAAACGGCAACCTCGATGCCGAATCGATTCTGCATTTTTACGGCATCAACGACAATGTTTACCGTGGGTATTTTTCAAGGTTAACTCTCGATGAGCGGCGTGGTTACTTTGAAAAAATCACCAAAGCGGTTGTACCGGGCGCCCGGCTCATCAGCTGCAAAATTTTTCCGGACAACATGCTTGATACCACCAATCCCCTTGTGGTTTACATAAATTTTGAGGCCGGCGATATCCGGGTGCCGGGAAAAGAGATCTGCATGCTCCCCATCCTGCGGGCTGGAAGCAAGTTGGGAATGGTCAATCATCTCCTGGGAAAGATGGGACTTAAAAAACGCAGATACCCCCTCCGAACCAAGTTTGCCTGCGGGGTAAAGGAAACCCTGGAACTGGATATCAAGGAATCGGTGGGTAAGCTGATAAGTCTGCCGAAAAATGAGGTTATTGAAAACGAAGGGATCGACTGGATCCGAAATTTCTCCCTGAAAGACAATCTGTTATTATGTGAAAATGTCTTCAGAATGAAACTTCCTGAATATACTGCTGACCAGTATTTGACTTTAAAGAGGGCGCTAAAAAAAATCGAGGAAAAAAACCGCACGATGCCGATTTTTTCTAACCTCCGTGCTGATACAAACGATAACGAATCGGAATGGTATGCCTCCCTTGCGGCGGATGCAGTGGTTTTGGAAGAGGAAGTCGAATACGATGTTAAGGATGCGCATAACTGGTCGGAAACGAAAAAAATGAAAATTAAGATCCTTACCTACGCCGGTAAGAAAAAAAATAGTGACATCTATATCACTTATAACCCGATTTGGGAGGATGTGGAGATTAAAAATGCAGTGGTTACTTCTAAATCGGGGGAAACAAAGGTAATCGAAAATCAAGAGATCAATATTATGGACGCTGAGTGGGTGGGCGACGCCCCCCGCTATCCGGCAGCCAAGACCATGGTGGTCAGCTTTCCCGGGGTAGAGGTTGGTAGTATTATTGAATACACGGTTGTCCGAAAAAAGAAAAACCGCCCCTTTTTTTCCATAAACGGGGAATTTTATGAACATAATAAAATCACCAATGGATCTGATAATCATAAAAGTCACTCCTTTTTTTCCATAAACGGAACCTTTCGCTATCATAACCCCCTTACCAAAAAAACATTACGGTTAAAAATTTCCGACCGGCTCCGGCTTAATATTTCTCAGACTGACCAGGGAGTGGGGTTGGAAAAGATATGGAAACGCAAAATAAAAAAGTTGATTAAAAAAAATAAGGAGCACTCCGGTGATCGAATTGTGTATGAATTTGTTGCAAGCAAGATAGAGCCGGTCGAGTATGAGAACTTTTTGCCCCCCTGGTACAGCTTTAATCCTATGGTTTTCATCTCCACCGGAAATTGGCATAACTATGCAGAGCAAGTTCGGCAGGTATTGCAGAAGGCAGCT
>DAOWNY010000316.1 GCA_030642325.1 Deltaproteobacteria bacterium | reverse complement strand
GGGGCCGGTATCCATTGTTGCCGCTCGGTTCTCTGTTGATCAGCGGAATTCCGGTTATGGGCGTAATATTTACCTGATTTCAACCCTCTGAAAAACCTTCGTGGCAATGGGGACTGCACCCACAATTATTTGGAACGGACGCTAAAATATTCCGGAATAAATTAAAACGATATTGTCCCTCATGGGAGAAGAGCAGTCGCCGACAACAATGATCGGGCAATCGGTCCCTTTTTGAAAGCCTGAGAAGAGTCAATTAATCGGAGTTTTTTAAAAAATGATCGGCAGGATTGCAATTGAATAAAAACTTGAATATTTTATGATGTCGCCTTGAACCTTTTTGGGTATTCCGTCTTCAGCAATTCCAGCGAACAACTTGCCACTTCTTCGCCGGTAATTTCCGTCATACAGATCACCTTATTTTGACAGCCGGGAGTGGTTCCAAATCTGGTACACGGGCTGCAGGGAAGGTCCTTTCTGATGATTCTGTGCTTAACACCCCGTGGAGCCCATTTTTCGGCTATCCCCGAACCGAACAAAGAGACGGTGGGAGTGTCGCTGAGAACCCCTACATGAAGGATGCCTGAATCGGTACTGACCAGTAATGCCGCCTCTTTCAGCAACCCTGAGGTCTCAAGCAGTGAAAATTTTCCTGAAAAATCAATTATACCCTGATTCCCCATTTGGGATACCAGCCTTTTACAAAACGGAATCTCCGCCCCTCCCCCCAATAGAACCACACGGTAGCCTGCTTTCCTGAGATGATCAGCCACCTTTACCCAGTGGGATTCAGGCCAAAATCGTTCTTTAACGGTAGCTCCGGGGAAAAAACAGACAAAAGGTTGTTCGACTTTAATAATCCGGTCTATTGCATCATCTTTGTCCTTGCCGGATGAAAAATAGGGAAAATCCCACTGCAGGGATGGGGAGATTGGCAAAATGGAGCTAAAGAGATCCCAGAAACTTTCCGCCTCGTAACGACTATGGCTGTACGGAATTGCCCGGTCGTAAACCCTCCCTCGATCCTGAGTGGCATACCCGATCCTAAGATCAGCCTTCAGCATGCATGATAAGATCGCCGTCAAAAAATGTGATTGTTCAGTGTCAAAAATTATGTCATAGGATTGCCTGAATAAACCTGAAAGAGAGATGGGGCGATCATAAAAAAAGATTCCATCCACGTAGGGTGTAGCCTTAAATACGCCGGCATTTCTAGGTTCACACAATACATCTATCTTAACCCCCGAAATGCATTTCTTTACCTCCTTTAGAACCGGCAAAAGCAAGGCCGCATCCCCTATCCCCCCCGGCCGCATAACCAATATGCGCCTCATATTAAAAACAGGGGGGTGACCGGTTCCGGATCGGGGAACCAGGCGAAGCAGCAACGGTCCAATCGCCCCATCAAGGGCCTTAATAAAACGAATCCGGGCTTTCATCTCTTCTCTTTTGTTAAAGCATTATTTTAGCGAAACCCTCAGGATCAAAGTTCCAGGATTCACGGTTTTAAGATCGGCAAGCAAAATATATGCGGATACGTCCGATTTATGCAATATGTCGAAAAAGTCTTGCACAAAAAGCACAAACCGAATTGCGTGTTGCCCTGGATGAAGCGTACAAAAGCAGCCGGCCCTGAACCGATGTTTCTTATAAATAAATTTTGAGGCTGAGAAAAACAAAAAACAATAAAGTAGTGAGGAGAAGTTGTATATCTTCAAAGAGTGCCTTTATTGAATCACCGCACTTGCCGCTTTCCGTTAAATAAAAAAAGCGGACAATACCATAAGTGGCCGGGATAAGTGAATATACCAACCCATCGCCCTTTTCAACGGTATAAAGGGCATAGGTAACCAGGGTAATCCCACCCAGGCACCATAATAATTGACCAAGGTACGAAATAGTATAATCCTTGAGACTTTCACGATGGGCAAGGGCCTTTTTGGTTAAAATCTGCAGCTCGGTTTTTCTTTTGGCAACCGATATTAGCATTGCCATAAAAAAAACAGTCATAAAAAGCCAGTCGGATATGGTGATTGCACTTGCTGCTCCTCCGGCCAAAACTCTCAAAACAAAACCCATGGCCACCACGAAAATCTCAAAAATGATTACCCGCTTTAAATATAAGCTGTAAGCAACAGTAAGAAAAAGATAAAGAAAAAGATAAAAAAGAAACTCGGCCGGGAAGGCAAACAAGGTAGTAAGCCACAGACTCAGGGTAAAGATCAACCCGCAAAAAATGAGGGCTTGTTTTCCCGAAATGAGGCCGGTGCAAAAAGGCCTTTTACATTTGACCGGATGGTTTTTATCCCTATCCCGGTCCACCCAGTCGTTTATGATGTACCCCATACTTGCGGCCAGGCAAAAACAAAAAAAAGCACCCAATACGGTGGAAAGAGATTTTATGC
>DAOWNY010000323.1 GCA_030642325.1 Deltaproteobacteria bacterium | reverse complement strand
TCTTTTTTTCCCGCTTTTTTTCGAGCTGACCAGGATTCCCACCCCCAGGGTTGTAAAAGAACCGATTAGGTTCCACCAGAGCCAGGAGAGAGAATAAAGACCGAAGGCGAGGGAGAGGTTGATGATTATCCCGCAAAGTCCTCCTGTCAGCGCCCCCCGGGCATCCCCTTTTTTTGTATATATGCCGAGAAGAAAGACCCCGGCAATGGGCCCGTAAAAGATTGATCCGATCTTGTTGATTGCCTCAATAATTGTCGGAGATATATTTTCCACAAAAAAGGCAAAAGAGGTGCAAAAGATTCCCCAGAATATGGTGGATATTTTGGAGTATCTGAGAAGGAGCTCCCTGCTTGCCGGTTTTTTCAGGACAGGTTTTATCATGTCCTCAACCGTGGCGGCGGAAAGGGAGTTTATGGAGGAATCCAGGCTGGACATACTGGCCGCAAGGATGGCGATAACGATAAATCCGACAACCCCGGCAGGCAGGCGGTGGACAATAAAAACCGGCACCAGATAATCCGGCTTGCCCCCCGGCAAGAGTTCTATCAACGAAGGGTCTTGGATGATATAGGTTCCGAGGATCAGACCCAGCAGGCAATAGGAGAGCACCAGGGGATATCGAAGGATAGCATTCAGGACAAGTGACCGACGGGAGTCGTTAACGGTTTTTGCGGAAATTTCGCGCTGTACCTGGCTTTGATCGAAACCGTAATAGGCGATATAGAGAAAGAATCCCCCGAAAAACAGGGGCAAAAAACCGAAGTTTTCCCTTGATCCAACACCGAATTGATCTAACCGAAAGGAAGAGAGTCGCTCGGGGGGTATCAGATTTCCTACTGCCTGCCAGCCACCGATATAATGGAGGCCGAAAACCATGCAGATAATGATACCGATAAAAAGAATTAACATCTGGAGGACATCGGAAAAGACAACCGCCCTCATCCCTCCCATATAATCGTAAATGAGGGCGATTATTCCGATTAAACATATAGTAAAAAAGAGGGGGATTTCCAGCGCTACGGACATTACGATCGCCCCGGCATAGATTCCCACCCCGGTGGCCAGCGCCCGGCTTATCTGGAAAATTATGCTGACGAACCTTCTCGTTGCTTTATTGAATCGAAACTCCAGGTATTGATAGATACTGATGATTCTGAGTTGGTGGAAGGTGGGAATTATCCGGTGCATAAGCGGTATGAGAGCGAAAGGGACGGCAAATTCATACCCGAGCCATACCAGCCCCCCTCCCGGGCGGAGCCCCACAAAGGCCGGGGCGGAGATAAAACTGATGGCGCTTAACTGGGTGGCCATGGTGGAAATACCGATTGCCCACCAGGGAAGACTGCGGCCGGCAAGAAAATAATCATCCACCCCTTTCTGGCGTTTTCCCAGGCACCATCCCATGATAATGACCGAGAAGGCATAGATTATGACTATTATCCAGTCCAAAGTTTTCAATTAATTTCCTTTTTTTGCTGTGGGATCTCCTTTTATCCGGTAATAATCGAAAATCGTATTGCCGTAACGTCTGGATTTGTGAAGATAGAATTCATCCGGCAATTCCTCCACCTTTTCTTTGGGGTGATGCTGGGATATGATGAGGATTTCAGGATAATAAATTCTGTGTTTTCTCAACCGGTCAAGAGCCCTTTTTTCAACTTCACTTGCCGGTAAAAAAATTGATAGCCTCTGTTGCGGATAAACCTAATTTTTTAAATAGATTCTCTGCATCAATTTTTAGATCAGGTTCAATTCCAGCTCTTACGGTTGCTGTTTTAGTAATTATTATCACCTTCTAAAAAAACAATAACCCATAATGGGCCACACGGTCAAATAATTTGTGGTCCGTATGGGTTTATAGTGGACCCCAAAAATGAGACAGTGTGTTAAGATGTGTTTCCAACAAAAAGGAGGCACAGAATGAGCAGAAAAAACATAGCAAGGAATTGAAGGAGAAAATTGTCCTTGACTTGGGCTCCACTTCATTTTTATGCTACGAAAAAACCGTAAACAGATACACAATTTGTTACACCCCATGCCCGTCATAGCACTAGAGATAAGAGGATACTTAAGAATCGTGAAAGAATATACAGAGAAGCCGGAAGACGCAACCCGGAACGTTGGACAGAAAACATCAGGAATTGAGATTCGGTTGAAATCGTAACCGCAAATCCTGATAAAGAAAAAATTATTGATAAAAAGAAAGCTGCATAGTATGCCCATGCCCTTGAGTATTAAAATAAAAAATAGTATGATGGTGGTGCCTGGAAAAACGGAACTGAGCAATCCCGGGGAGGAACCCGGCAAGGGATATTCAGATGCAGGTA
>DAOWNY010000290.1 GCA_030642325.1 Deltaproteobacteria bacterium | reverse complement strand
TCTTATTTATTGGGGAGAACAGTACGACCAAAAGGGTCGACTCTGGAGAGCCAACGGCCAGGGAGCCCCCTCCGATAATGGAAAGGGATATAAAAATCTCTATGCCTGGGTGTATATGAACTGTATATCTAATCATTATACAGTAATGTACGGACATCCTGAATATCCTGTTCTCGACCAAAATAAGGCATTCAGCATTAAGGGTCTTTTGCGGATGTCTCGATAAGAGAATCTCGCAAGCTTCTTTAATTTAAATGAAATATAACCACACTTTAAGGTCGGGGCTTCGCTAATAAATATCATGCCCTTATCACCGGAAATTTTTAATTACAAGTTTATTTTTTTAAATTATGGCATAAAGCAACGTAAAATCAATTAATAAGGAGGAAATTTATTAAAATGAAGTTTCTAAGAAAAGCGATTCAGGCACTTATAATAATATGCTTATTTATCCCGGTTACCTTGCCGGCCGGGACCCCTCCTGCTTATCAGCAGTATAAGGGACCGATTCAACCCGGGCTTGAAATAACTGCAGATAATTGGGACCGATATTTACCGGAATTAGAAAAACTTCTTCCCAAAAGCAAAATCCAATGGTACAGGATAGGGGTAAAAAATGGCCTTGTAACCATGCCCATTAAAGAAACTAAATATTATAAGTTAAGTCCCGGGGTGCTGGAAGCTACCAAAAAAAATGATGGGAAATGTAAAACAGGTGACCGCAACGCCATGACCGGATGGGTAGCGGGTGTCCCTTTTCCCCGGCCTGAAAATGGCCTGGAATTGGCTTGGAATTGTTATTCAGAGGTTTCACGGGGATGCTCCCATGATGACACCCTCTTTTATTGCTGGTTCGGTCTTTTTAAAGGAGATAAGTACGAAAAGCATTTTAACTGGGAACTGCGTAAGAAAAAATACAGGGGTCGGTGTGAAATACCTCCATTGCCAAGCATGGATGAAGCTGAATCTGAGGGGATGGCCAGCAAAGAATCCATTATTGTGACTGAGCCTCATGAAGTTAGGGGATATATCAACTTAAGAATCAGGTACTGGGATGTGGATAAACTGGATGAATGTTATGCTTATATTCCTGCTATCAGGCGGGTGCGACGACTCACCGGCAGCGATCTAACCGATCCTTTACTGGGAAGTGACTGTGTGGTGGATGACTTTGAAGGCTGGCGACAGAAATTAGACAGCAAAATGTCCTTTCAGATTTTGGGGAAAAAAGACTGCCTGGTTCCGCGCGTTTATACCAAAAAACCGGATTATGAATCCAAAAAAAATAGGTGTTGCTTCAACGTAGACTGGGAAATAAGACCCCTGTGGATAATGGAAATAAAAACTAATGATCCCGATTACATATATACCAAACGAATACTGTATTTGGATAGCACTCCCATTGAAAAAGGAGGAACTTTTATGATTTACTGGGGAGAGGAATATGATCAAAAGGGTCGACTCTGGAAGGCAAACGGCCAGGGAGCCCCCTCCGATAACGGTAAGGGATTTAAAAATCTCTATGCCTGGATGTATATGAACTATCAAGCCAATCATTATACGGTAATGTACGGACATCCTGAATATCCCAATCTTGAACCAACCAAAGCCTTTGGCATTAAAGGTTTGTTACGGATGGCTCGATAATAAATTTACAACTTACAAAAAAACCAATCGGAAAATTTAACTATCTTTCCAATTAACCCCCCCAGCCCCCCGGTTATGCCGGGGGGCTATTTTTTACCCATTTTTTTCCAGCGCTTCTTTATTGCACCCACATAAATGCTGAATAACATGTAAATTTTGTGGCATTTTTTCTTACAATAAATTACACTAATGAATTAAAATTGAGATATAATTCACAAATCATTGATAAAGGCTTTCACCCTTATCAACCAACCTTGAGTTGGGCACTAATTCCCTGATAATATGGATGAATGCGATGACCGCAAAATATAATTTAATCGTAGTATTGGGGCCGACCGCATCCGGCAAGACTAAACTGGCGGTAAAATTGGCTAAGAATTCGGATTCGGAGATTATATCGGCGGACTCCCGACAAGTTTACCGTAAAATGGATATGGGGACGGGAAAAGATCTTGAAGAATTTAAAATTGACGGCAAAACAATACCTTACCATTTGATCGACATCGTAGATCCTGATTATGAATTTAATGTGTTTGAGTACCAGCAACGATTTTTTGCCTGCTTTTCGGAGATTTCCTCTCGGGGAATTCTGCCGATTATGGTGGGAGGAACCGGCCTATACATCGAATCCGCTCTCAAGGGATACCGAATGTTTAAAGTTCCTGAAGATCCATCTTTAAAGGAAAGCCTTCAAACAAAAGACTTGGAAACACTTGCCGGACATTTAACCGGATTAAATCATGCGATTCACAATACCACCGATCTTAAGGACAAAAAACGTTTGATCCGGGCAATAGAGATCGCAGAGTATTCCAGAAACCATCATCCCCATGAACTTTCAATCCCCCTGATTAAACCTTTTATCATCGGCATTAAGTGGGATCGGGCAACCCTTCGCCGCAAAATTGCCGAAAGACTTGAAGAAAGACTTAAGACGGGTATGATTGAGGAAGTGAAGGGACTTCATGCCTCCGGAATCAGCTTTAAAAAACTGGAATTCTTTGGCCTGGAATACCGTTATCTTAGCCTCTATCTCCAGGGAGAGCTCAATTATAACGATATGTTTCAAAAGTTAAGAAGTAGTATCAACCAATTTGCAAAAAGGCAGGAAACT
>DAOWNY010000092.1 GCA_030642325.1 Deltaproteobacteria bacterium | reverse complement strand
TAAACAATAATTTCATCTTTGTCAACATTTATTCACTATTCAAGATGTGACCCCTGTTGATACCCTGTTAATACCTTTTCTTGGATATTCAAGGTTTGATAAAATTTGTGGGGCATTTGCCTACATGGTGAGTGAAATGACTCATGCTTGAACCTTAAGAAGTAGGGCAAAAACAAAAAATCTTTACAGAGAATTCTGTAGCATAGAGTCTGTCCGATAACTCAATTTTAGGTAAAAGAATACACGATATATATAGTATTTGTTTTCAGATAAACACTATATATATCGTAGCTAAAAAGCTAATTTATCTTAGTTACGGGACAGACTCCATACGAAATAATATAAAATATAATTTCATCAGTTAATAGCATGTTGGAGTGACCTGTTGCGATTATGTTGTTATGTTTTATCTAAAAATCACAATTAATTTTGATTTATGCTGTGAAAACAGTACGATGCAAGACTTTTGGACGCGCCTTTTTAAAACTTTATCGTTTGATATCAACCAGTTACGGACCGACTGTTATTTTTGGGTTTCAATTGCTTGGCATTAAAATTGCATTTTAAAGTAAGTAATCATGCGGGCAACAACCTTTCTACCTGCTTAATGTTATTCTTAACGATGGAGCCTGGCTGCTAATGTTAATCTTTATTTCCCTCCATAAAAGACACTCCTCGGTTTCCGGGTTTACTTAAAGCATAAAGCTGCAAATTTTATTACTTTTTGGCTTACTTGCATATGAAGTATGCAGGTTCACAACAATAGAGCCTAATACTACAAAAAAACAAAAAGTTCAGTTAGAACTTTAATATTATGGGAAATTACCCGAATGCAAAGTAAAATGTGCGCGCCAAAGGTCATTACTCCAGAATTACATCAGAGGAAGCATATTCCAATCAAACATTTGGCCAATAGCGCTGCTATTTTGCAGTATCCTGAGACCTGGTTTGATTTAGTGCGCCCCGGGTTGATGATTTACGGAATATATCCTGCCGAGCATCTCAAGCATGTAGTCCCGCTTAAATTTCCTTTAACAATAAAAACCAAAATTATCCAAATTCGCTCTTTTGAAAAGGGAAGCAGCATTAGCTCTGGAAGAACATTTATCTGCCCTGACCGTCGACAGATTGCTGTTATGCAAGTCGGATATACAGATGGATTCAGCAGATTATTATCCAATCGGACTAAGGTTTTGGTCAAAGGCAAACCAACTCTGTTAATAGGGACCGTCTGTATGGATTTGTGTATGATTGATGTAACTGATATTCCGGACGTTAAGGTGGGAGACGAGGTGATCTTGCTGGGAGGAGAAAAAGGCGGCTCCATGGTGGAAAAGTTATCTGCGATTCAGGGAACCATTCCCTATGAAATCATTTCCACTCTGGGCCGGAGAGTAAAACGGGTGTACCGCGAAAAAAACCGCTTTCGCCGGGGTCTTGCAAACAGCTTTTATTCACGAAAAAAACGGGGGATAAGCAATGAATAAAAATATGGATTTAGTCTCCGGGGTTACCATAGGAGACTTCTTTGACTCTCAAGCTGATAATATGCCACATCAGAAAGCTTTAATTACCCCCGGGCAGAGTGATTATACTTTTGGGGAGCTGAAAACCATTTCCGATATTCTGGCCCGGGGAATGATGGATCTGGGAATCAGCAAAGGTGATAAAGCGGGGCTTTGGGCCAATAACATTCCGGAATGGATTTTCATTTTTTTAGCCCTCGGCAAAATTGGGGCCATTGTCGTTCCTATTCATACCAGCGTCAAAACCAGCGAGCTTCATTATACTCTGAAACAGGCGGATATTAAATTTTTATTTATGGTAAATAACGTCAACGGCACAGACTTAATGAAAACCATTCACCTTACTATTCCGGATCTCCGGATTCATTCTTCAGGAAAAGTTCAATCGAAAGAATTTCCCTTTCTGAGACGAATTATATCCATAGAAGACAATAATGCTACAAGGTTTTTGCGTTTATCGGAGATAAAAAACAGAACCCGGCAAATAGACAAATCTGATTTTCAATCCCTAAGAAAGACCGTCTGCGATATGGATTCCATTCTCATTAAATTTACATGCGCATTGGACGGCTATTCCGGGGGGGCTACCTTAACCCACTTTGGCCTCATAAACAACGCTCGTTCCATGGCAAAAAGACTCAAGTTTGACTCTTCCGACATTATATGCATGCCTATTCCCCTGTTCTATATTTTCGGTTTTTGGGTAGGATTTATGGTGAGCGTGACCACTCATGCCTCTATGGTCATTATGCCTCAATATAGCGCCCTTGAGGTTCTGAAAACTATCGAAGAGAAACATTGTACCGCCCTATATGGTGTCCCCAGCATGTTTTATGATTTTTTGAAACACCCGAAAACTTCCGGTCTTGATTGCACCTCTATCCGCACCGGAGTACTTGGCGGCGACTATTGTCCTCCGGGTCTGATAGAGCGGATCATAAAAGAAATGCCTGTTTCCTATATCAGCAATCTTTATGGAATTACGGAAGTTGGAATCTTAAGCCAGACAGAATGTAATGACCAAAGTAGGAAATGGATACATACAGTCGGGAAGCCGCTGGATGGTATGGAGATGAAAGTTGTCAATTCCGGTAATGGGAAAACCGTACTCTCCGGGCAAATTGGGGAAATTTGTGTGCGAAGCCCTGTAATTATGAAGCACTACTATAAGATGCCGCGGAAAACACGCGAAATTATTGATCAGGATATGTGGTTTCATACCGGCGATTTGGGCAAGTTCGACAAGAACGGCTACTATCAAATAACCGGTCGAAAAAGAAACCTAATCATCCGGGGGGGAGAGAATATCTATCCCATGGAGATAGAGAAGCATCTTCTCGCCCATCCGGATATACTTGATGCGCGGGTTGTGGGAGTGCCAAGTACGCGCTTGAGTGAAGAGGTCTACGCCTTTGTTAAAAAAAGAAAGTCATCCACAAAATGCAATCATAAAACCATTAAAGAATATTTGGGCAATAAAATTGCCCGCTTTAAGGTGCCCCGGTGGATAGATATCGTGGAAGCAATACCCGGTGAGAAACGAGGTAACGTTGACCGCAACAATCTAAGAACATCGGCCATTCAGAAGCTTAAACTGAAGAATAATCCTTCCTTTAAAATTATTTACGATAATTAAGAGGTAAGTGGCGTTGACAGAATTAATATATTTTTCGGGAATATTCTCCATAGTTTTTTCTGCTCTATTTCCCGGGATGTATATCTCCTTACTGCAATTGTGAAATGTGTAGCATATGTATATTACTATAAAATATTATGAAGAGGTAAATTTATGCAGGACAGTACCCGTAGGCGAGGGGACAATGGCGGCAATATTGGGAATGAACTCTGGGGAGGCAGAGAATCTCTGCCGGCAAGTGAAAAAAAGGTGAAGTATTGAGCCCTGCTAATTTTAATTGTCAGGGGCAGGTGGTGATTGCCGGGCATACGGAAGCAGTAAAAAGGGCGGTTTCTCTGGCAGAGGAAGGGCAAAAGACAAAAGGGATTATCCTTCCAGTGAGCGCCCCATTCCATTGCAGCCTGATGAAACCCGCAGGGGATAGGCTGGCAAAAGAGCTGGCAGTAATACCCTTGAATGAGTTGCAGACTCCGGTAGTCTCCAACGTAGATGCAAAGCCGAATACTTCCAAAGACATGGTGAAGGGTCTTCTGGTAAAACAGATGGATAATCCGGTAAGATGGAAAGAGTCGATAAAGTATATAATAAGTCAGGGCATAAAGAATATGATTGAGGTAGGCCCGGGCAAAGTTCTTTCAGGATTAATAAAAAGAATCAGCAAAGAGGTCAAGCTATCAAACATTGAAGATGTGAAAAGTTTAAAAATGCTTGCTAATGCCACATAAAAATTAGCGATTATGAAGTTTGGGAATGAAAAAAATAATATGAAAAAATGGAGGTGTGCTATGAGAAGAAGAGTGGTGGTGACTGGTTTGGGACTGATCAGCCCTCTTGGTGTAGGGGTAGATAAATGCTGACCTTCTTTATGTGCAGGAAAATCGGGTATCGGCAGAATTACTCGTTTTGATGCCGAAAATTTTGCTACTCAGATTGCGGGGGAGGTAAAAGATTTTACCCCGGAAGATTTTATCAGCAAAAAAGAGGCAAAAAGAATGGATCGCTTCACTCAGTTTGGAATAGCTGCCAGCCAGATGGCTTTCAAGGATGCCAATATTGAAATTGATAAAACTAATCCTGAAAGAATCGGCGTATTGGTAGGAACTGGTTTTGGAGGACTGGCGACCCTGGAAAAAAATCATACTACCCTTCTCAAACAAGGTCCGCATAAGATATCTCCTTTTCTTATCCCCATGATGATACCCAATATGTGTTCGGGGCAGATTGCGATTAACTTGGGGCTTAAAGGGCCGAATACCTGCGTAACAACTGCCTGCGCTTCGGGAACCCATGCCTTGGGCAATGCCTTTAAGGTTGTAGAGCGGGGAGGGGCTGACGTAATGATCGCCGGGGGGGCCGAGGCTACCATTACTCCCATAATGGTAGGCGGGTTTTCCTCAATGAAGGCCACCTCTACCAGAAATAATGAGCCGGAGAAGGCCAGTCGCCCTTTTGATAAAGACCGGGATGGATTTGTTCCTGCGGAGGGCGCAGGTATTTTGGTATTGGAGGAGATGGAAGCGGCTCTTAAGCGCGGAGTAAGAATTTATGCCGAAATAGCCGGTTACGGATTATCGGGAGATGCCTATCATATAGCTGCTCCCTCTCCTGACGGAGAAGGAGCGATTAGCTGCATCAAGATGGCCATTGATGATGCCGGCATTTCTTGCAACCAGGTAGATTATATCAATGCCCATGGCACATCTACCCCTCTAAATGATATTTCGGAAACACAGACTATCAAAGCGGTTTTCAATAGCCGTAGTCATGAAATTCCCATAAGTTCCAATAAGTCAATAGTCGGCCACCTTTTGGGGGCAGCCGGGGCAGTGGAGGCAATCTTCACCATCCTCACCATGAGAGACGGCATTGTTCCCCCCACTATTAATTACGATACTCCGGACCCGGAATGCGACTTAGACTATGTTCCCAATAAATCCCGGAAATGCTCGATTAATACCGCCCTTTCCAATTCCTTCGGATTTGGCGGAACCAATGCCTCACTGATTTTTAGGAAAAATGGTTATTGATTTCCCGGCTCTATTGCATTGTGCCAGGAATTTTGCCTTAGATGGCCTCCGAGTGATGGAACTTTTACAATTGTCACCCGGGCCTGATGCGGGGAACATATTAAAATACTTGTGGAGAAAGCTATTGAGGGTCCCGGATTGAAAGACCTAAAAGAGATTTGTCGATCCGCTAAAAAATCTTGGCATGATTGCACTTTATGCCATGGGTAAAAAAAAGGAATTGAGGGGAAGATTGCAAGTAAGATACATCATTTTTATATTAATAATATTAGTCCATTCTCTTCTACGTATCCCCATAAAGGCCCGGGCCGGTGATTTTGGTTCCGCCTTCAAAGCGGCAATTGCCTCTTTTCCTCCCAGTCCTTCAATCGCGGGAATGGGTGGGGCATGGGCGGCCGTTCCCCGCACTGCCTCCGACAACCCGGCATCTATTAGTATTTTTAAGAAATATAAATTGAAAACCATCTTGTATGCTGATACCAGTCTTATCCATTTTAATCAAGGTCGGGGGGTATATTCTGTGAATAACGGCTTGCTGCTTCCACTCGTTGACGGCTGCCTTAAGATTTCTTCTACCTCAATCGATGCCGATCAATTTTATAACAAAAAACTGCCCGGGTCCTACTATTCCTTGAAATCACGGGATATAAAATTTTCTTATGGAAGAAAGATCAACAATAGCTTGGCTTGGGGGATCTTTGTTAAACCATGGGGCAAAACCACATTGGACTTGAAGTCACCCGGGATTACTTTAGCAAAAAGCAGGGGGAGAATAAAACTAAATGTAAGACCGGGGATTTTATTTCAGCCCGCCAAGGGTTGTTATCTGGGATTAACCTATGAGTATGCCGACACAAAGAACAGCACGGTCAGTTTTAATCCGTTCTCTTTAACAAAAGATAAGACCACTGGACATAGTTTTGCCCGCATCTGGCGAATGGGTGCCTCATGGCAACCAAAGACAGGGACTCTGTTGGCCTTGGACTGGCAGGTGGGAGAAGTAGATAGTCCCGCAAGAGGTGATTACGATATTGATGCGTTTTTTTTCGGAATCGAGCAGTATCTCCATAAAAATCTGGCATTAAGAATGGGCTCCCTGGATGGGAGTATCACCGCGGGTATTAGATTTTCTTACCGAAACCTATTTTTGGATTACGTATATATTAAAGAATCGCTAAGGGATCTTAATCCTTATTGTGGTAGTTCTAAATCCCATGTGATTGCATTAAGCGTTACCTTTTGATCTATGATCAAAAATTTCAAAATTTGTGGACACCAAACCTATTTCGAAAAAGCTGTGGGGAAATCCTATATTTATGGGTGTTTTCTATTGGAAGCTCTTTCAAAGCTAAAAAATAAGGTTCATCAATATTGTCTTGTGCCCAAAAATAACGGTTTGTTCGTAACTGATTAATATCAAAGGATAAAGTATTACGCTGAACCTCGGTACTACCCTAAAATTTAAATAGGAGGATTGCGATGAGTGCCGATAAATACACAAAATTGACAAAAGATGAATTCTATAAATAGTACTTATTCAGGGGGGCGGATCAATCCGACCCCTATATTAGCCTGACCATCTCCCCCTTGAATGCTACTGAGGACAATTGGTCTTTCCAAACTCAGGGGCAAATTGTTCCAAAGTGACATCAGTCCCACCTGCGGCAAAGACCGCCAGGTCTGAGCCATCTACGTCTTCATCCTTGTCAAAATCTCCCTGGCATGTTCCATCACTCGTGGTTGCCTCGGCTGTTCCCCCATAAGCCCCTATATTGATTCGACCACCGTTCGGCTCAGGTTCGTTTGAATAATCAGAAGCAGGATCGCCTGTATCTATACAGGGAGAACCGTGTTGCAAGTGAAAATTATCATCTTCATTCCCCTCAAAGTTTTGGTGTCACATCTTGCATAGTGAATAAATGTACATGTATTTAACCCGCAGATCAGAATCTTTTTGCATTTTGGTTCGCATGGAACTTAAAATGTGGCTTACCGCCGAATAGGTCATGCCAAACAAGCGTCCTGTTTCTTTGTTGGTC